>DAMAFT010001016.1:0-1381 GCA_031995805.1 Massilia sp. | reverse complement strand
GCTACAAGAAGCCGGAACTGCAGCCGCTCGTCATGTCCGACGTGATCCAGCAGATCAAGCACGGCACCCAGTCGCTGGTGGGCGTGATGATCGAGTCGAACATCGTCGGCGGCAGCCAGCCGATCCCGGGCGACCTGTCGCAACTGGTGTACGGCTGCTCGGTGACCGACGGCTGCATCGGCTGGGAAGACACCGAGACGATGCTGCGCAGCGCGCACCAGGAGCTGCTGCAGCGGCCGTGACGCGCGGCCGCCGCGTGATTTACAATGGCGGATTGCGCGCGCCGCGCGTGCGCCTTCCCATTGTCTTCTTCACATACTTCCCATGATTGTCCTCGGCGTCGAATCCTCCTGCGATGAAACCGGCCTCGCACTCTACGACACGGAGCGCGGCCTGCTGTCCCATGCGCTGCACTCGCAGGTCGCCATGCACGAGGAATATGGCGGCGTCGTGCCGGAACTCGCCTCGCGCGACCACATCCGGCGCGCCCTGCCGCTGCTGGAACAGGTGCTCGCGAAGGCCGACCTGGCGATGGAGCGCATCGACGCCATCGCCTACACCCAGGGCCCGGGCCTGGCCGGGGCGCTGCTGGTCGGCTCGTCGGTCGCCTGCAGCCTGGCGCTGGCGCTCGACAAGCCGGTGCTGGGCGTGCACCACCTCGAAGGCCACCTGCTGTCGCCGCTGCTGGCCAGCGAGCGCCCGGAATTCCCCTTCATCGCCCTGCTGGTCTCGGGCGGGCACACGCAGCTGATGCGCGTGGACGGCGTGGGCCGCTACACGCTGCTGGGCGAGACGCTCGACGATGCCGCCGGCGAAGCCTTCGACAAGTCGGCCAAGCTGCTCGGCCTGGGCTATCCGGGCGGCCCGGCGATCTCGCGCCTGGCGGAATTCGGCGACCCGGAGGCGTACAAGCTGCCGCGCCCGATGCTGCACTCGAAGGATTTCAACTTCAGTTTCTCGGGCCTGAAGACGGCCGTGCTGACGGTGGCGAAGAACCGGGGCGGCGGCGACATCGCCAACGTCTGCGACCAGGACAAGGCGAACATCGCGCGCGGCTTCGTCGATGCGATCGTCGACGTGCTGACCGCCAAGTGCGTGCTGGCGCTCAAGCACACGGGCCTGAAACGCCTGGTGATCGCGGGCGGCGTGGGCGCCAACCGGCAGCTGCGCGAATCGCTGAACGCGGCGGCGGCGAAGAAAAAGTTCAAGGTGTACTACCCGGAGCTGGAATTCTGCACCGACAACGGCGCCATGATCGCGTTCGCGGGCGCGCTGCGGCTGGAACGCAATCCGGCGCTGGCGCAGCGCGACTACGCGTTCAACGTGCGGCCGCGCTGGCCGCTGGACGAGATCGAAGCATAGGGGTCAGAGCCCGGTGTTG
>DAMAFT010001015.1:0-1382 GCA_031995805.1 Massilia sp. | reverse complement strand
ATAGGTCTCATAGTCGAAGATCATGCCCATGCTCCTTTCATGCGGGCTCGCCAGCGCCCTGGGCGGCCAGCGCCGCGCCGTCGGCGCCACCCTTGTCGCCGCCCTGTTCGCGGTAGTACCGGCCGGTGTGCAGGCTGCTCGGCCCCAGGCGCGCGTATTTGATCATCAGCGCCATCTCGACCACCAGGAGGAAGGTATAGAAGCCGATGAAACCGGCCAGGCTGAAGTACAGATTTGCCGGCGTCAGCGTCGACGCCGAGAGATGGGTCGGCAGCACCCCCGCGATGGTCCAGGGCTGGCGCCCGTATTCCGCCACCACCCAGCCCAGCTCGGCTGCGACCCATGGCAGCGGGATCGCCGCCACCGCCAGCCGCAACAACCAGCGCTGCGGCGCCAGCCGGCGCCGCACCAGGAAGTAGAACGACGCGCCGAAGATGAACAGGAACAGGAATCCCAGGAATACCATGAGGCGGAACGCCCAGAACATCGGCAGCACGCGTGGGATGGTGTCGTCCACCGCCCGCGCGATCTGGGCCGGCGTGGCGTCGACCACCTTGTCGGTGTATTTCTTCAAGAGCAGGCCATAGCCCAGGTCGGCCTTGCTGGCCTCGAAGGCCGCCAGCGCCCGCGGCGAACGGTCGCCCGACTTGATGCGCATGAGGTCGGCGTAGGCCTGCATGCCGCGCCGGATGCGCAGCGCGTGCTCGCGCTTCAGGTCGGCGATACCGGTGACCTGCCCATCGGTCGAACGGGTACCGATCAGGCCGAGCACCCAGGGCAGCGTGATCGCGTAGTCGGTGCGCCGGGCCTCGTCGTCCGGGATGCCGAACAGGGTCAGGCCGGCCGGCGCCGGCTGGGTTTCCCATTCGGCCTCGATGGTGGCCAGCTTGACCTTGTTGACTTCGCCAGCGGTATAGCCGGATTCGTCGCCCAGCACGATCACCGACAGCACCGAGGCCAGGCCGAAGCCGGCCGCCACCGCGAACGAGCGCAGCGCGAACGCCGTGTCGCGCGCGCGCAGCAGGTACCACGCCGAAATGCCCAGCACGAACATCGAGGCGGTGACATAGCCGGCGGCAACCGTATGCACGAATTTCACTTGCGCGACCGGGTTGAAGATGACGTCGGTCATGCTGACCAGTTCCATGCGCATGGTGTCGACATTGAATGCGGCGCCGACCGGGTTGTTCATCCAGCCATTGGCGATCAGGATCCACAATGCCGACAGGTTCGACCCGAGCGCGACCAGGAACGTCACCAGCAGGTGCTGGCGCCGGCTGAGCCTGTCCCAGCCGAAAAAGAACAGGCCGACGAAGGTCGACTCCAGGAAGAACGCCGCCAGGCCTTCGATCGCCAGCGGCGTCCCGAAGATGTCGCCCACG
>DAMAFT010001014.1:0-1388 GCA_031995805.1 Massilia sp. | reverse complement strand
TCGAACCGGCCGCCCTGGCCGCCCACGTCGACGACCCGAAATGGGTGGTCCTCGACTGCCGCCACGACCTGACCAACCTGGACGCCGGCCGCGCCGCGTACGCCGCCGGCCACCTGCCGCGCGCCGCCTTCGTCGACGTCGAGACCCAGCTGTCGGGCGCCAAGCGCGGCGCGGACGGCGCCTTCCGCGGCCGCCATCCGCTGCCGCAGCAGGAAGATTTCGTGGAATTGCTGCGCACCCTGGGCGTCGACGACGACAGCCAGGTAGTGGCCTACGACGCCCACGGCGGCATGTACGCCGCGCGCCTGTGGTGGATGCTGCGCTGGATCGGCCACGAGGCCGTGGCGGTGCTGGACGGCGGCCTGCCGGCCTGGCAGGCGGCGGGCCAGCCGCTGGTGCTGGAAACGCCGCCGGCGCGCCCGCGCGGCCACGTCGCCGCGCGCGCCGCGCTGGCGACCGCGGTGGACGTGAACGCGGTCCTGCACGACGTGGAGCACCGCGGCCGCACGGTCGTCGACGCGCGCGCGCCGGACCGCTTCCGCGGCGAGAACGAGACCATCGACCCGGTCGGCGGCCATATCCCGGGCGCGAAAAACCGCTTCTTCAAGGACAATCTGCAGGCCGACGGCCGCTTCAAGGAACCCGCGCAACTGCGCGCGGAGCTGGGGGGGGTGGTGGGCGATCCGAAAAACGCCATCATGCAGTGCGGCTCCGGCGTGACCGCCTGCCACAACCTGCTGGCGCTGGAAGTGGCCGGCATGCCGGGAGCCAGCCTGTATCCGGGCTCGTGGAGCGAGTGGAGCGCCGATCCGGCGCGGCCGGTGCGGACCGGCGCGGACTGATCCTGCGTGTCAGCGGTAAGGCGCGGGCAGGAAATCGGCCAGCGCCACCAGCACCACCAGCGCCAGCAGCGCGCCCACGACATACGCGCAACGCACGGCGCAACGCACCGGTTGCTCGCGCAGCGCTCCCACCATCTGATTGACCAGGCTTGCCATGCTTCCCTCCGTACCGAACAGGTGACGGTTTCAGCATGGATGCAAAGATTCCAGCTGTCAACACTCCAGGGCAAAATCGGCGTGTCGGCCTACTTCCCGTGTGTCAGGAACAGCACGATTCCCACGCCCAGGGCGATCAGGAGCACCTGCGGGACCGATTCGCGCACGGTGGCGCGGCGCTGCATCTGCGGCATCAGGTCGCTCACGGCGATGTAGATGAAGCCCGAGGACGCGAACACCAGCACGTAGGGGATCAGGCCGCTGGCGCGGTCCAGCGTGTAGTAGCCGAGCAGGCCGCCGGCCACGGCCAGCATGCTGCACAACAGGTTGAACAGGTAGGCGCGCAGGCGCGAGAAGCCGGCGTTGAGCAGCACGATGAAGTCGCCGATC
>DAMAFT010001013.1:0-1392 GCA_031995805.1 Massilia sp. | reverse complement strand
GCACGATGATCACCGTGTTCAGGCGCGTGCCGTCGCGCATCGGGATCATCACGCTGCGCTTGACGTAGTTGAAGCCGGCCGTCGGCGCCTGGAATTCGGCCGGGGTCTCGGAGGGCAGGGCGGGGTACTGGGGCGCGGTCTGGGCCAGGGCCGGGAAGGACAGGGCGGACAGGACGGACAGGGCAGACAGGACGGCAGTCGACAGGCGCATGGGCTTCCTTGGGGTTGGCGGCGGCGCCCGCGTCGGGCGCCGCGTTACCTTAGCACAAGAACAAGCGCTTGCGCCGGCCGCTCATTCGCGCCGGTTGCCCTTGCGGTCGACCAGCAGCAGCCCCGCATTGCCCGCGCCGCTCAAGCGCACGGCCGCCGTGCCGGGGCCGGACACCTGGATGTCGGCCGTGCCGGCGTCGAGCGCGTTGCCCAGCAGGCTGCCGGAGCCGGACAGGCGCGCGTCCACGCGTTCGACGCGGCCGTCCAGGCGCACGTCGCCCGGGCCGCCCATGCGCAGCAGCAGGCTGCGCGCGGCCAGCGTGGCGCGCAGGCCGCCGCTGCCGTGCAGTTCCGCGTCCAGCGATTCCGACACGCGCGCCAGCGCGATGGCGCCGGGGCCGCCGCCGCGCACCACGGCCTTGCGCACGTCCAGGTCGCCGGCCTCGATGTCGCCCGAGCCGGTGGCGCGCGCCTCCAGCGTGCCGACGGTGCCGTCCAGCTTGGCATTGCCGGGGCCGGACAGGCGCAGGCGCGCCGACTCGGCCTGCAGCCCGCGCGCCTCCAGGTCGCCCGAGCCGCTCACTTCGGCGTCGAAGGCGCGCAGGCGACCGGCGATGCAGGCGTTGCCGGGGCCGCTCTGCACGCTGCGCGCTTCCTCGACCTGCAGGCCGCAGCCGTCGAAGTCGCCCGAGCCGGACGCTTCCAGGCGCAGCGCGCCGCCGCTGCCGGATAGCTGGATGCCGCCCGGGCCGCTGATGCGCGCGTCGATGCGGGTGGCGCGCACGGCGCGCGCTTCCAGGTCGCCCGAGCCGCTGAGCTGCAGCGACAGCGCGCCGGTGACCTGGGCCAGTTCGACGTCGCCAGGTCCGCTTTGCACCAGGTCGACGTCGCCCGCGCGCAGGGCCTGCAGGTCGGCGTCGCCGCTGCCGCTGCTGCGCAGCCTGAGGCGGCGCGCGCTGCCGTCGGCCCTGAGGTCGCCCGGGCCGGCGTGCACGATCGCGAAGTCGTCGGCGTCCACCTGGCGCAGCTCGACGTCGCCGCTGCCGTTCGTCTTGAGGCTCTTCAGGCCGGCCGCGCCGATGTCGATGGCGACGGTCTCGTGCTTCTTGCCGAAGTGGAAGTTGAAGAAGAAGCGCTGATCGCGGGTGAAGCCGTCGATCTTCGGATCTTCCTTGCCGGCCG
>DAMAFT010001012.1:0-1403 GCA_031995805.1 Massilia sp. | reverse complement strand
CTGCGGTCGGCTTCTTCGTCGACCGCATGAGGAGCGGCCTGGAGCGCGACGCGCGCCAGTTGCTGGGCGCCGACCTGCTGGTCAACGCCGACCAGCCGCTGCGCGCGGACTGGCGCCAGGAGGCGCACAAGCGCGGCCTCGTGCTGGCCGACACGGTCACCTTCCCCAGCATGGCGCAGGCCGGGCAGGGCGAGGATTCGCAGGCCCTGCTGGCATCGGTGAAGGCGGTCTCGCCCGGCTATCCGCTGCGCGGCGAGGTGCGCACCACCACCAGCGTCGAGGATGCCAGCGAGGCGCTGGGCGACCGCGCCGGGGGCGTGCCGGCGCCGGGCACCGTCTGGGTCGATGTCAACCTGCTGCCGCCCCTGAAGGTCAAGGTCGGCAGCACCATCCAGTTGGGCGACAAGGTGTTCCGGATCGCGCGCCTGATCGCGACGGAGCCCGACCGCGGCGCCTCGTTCTCCAACTTCGCGCCGCGCGTGATGCTGGCGCTGGGCGACCTGGCCGCCACCGGCCTGGTCGACAACTATGCGCGCGTGACCTACCGGATGCAGGTGGCCGGGCCGTCGGCCAGCGACCCGCGCGCGGTGCAGGACTACGAACAATGGCTGCGCGCGCGCATCGCGCAGGACAACGTGAAGGGCGTGCGCGTCGAGACGCTGGAAAACGGCCGCCCCGAGATGCGCAATACGATCGACCGCGCCGAGCGCTTCCTGTCGCTGGTCAGCCTGCTGTCGGCGATGCTGGCGGCGGTGGCCGTGGCGATGGCGGCGCGCCGCTTCATGCAGCGCCACCTCGACGCGGTGGCCATGCTGCGTTGCCTGGGCATGACCCAGAACGAGGTCGGCATCCTGTTCCTGGTCGAGTTCGCGCTGGTGGGGCTGGCCGGCAGCGTGCTGGGCGTGCTGGTGGGCTTCGGCGCCCATTTCGTGCTGCTCGAGGTCGTGCGCAACCTGATCCCGGCCGCGCTGCCGCCGGTCTCCCTCCTGCCGGCGCTGCAGGGCATCGCCACCGGCATGCTGCTGCTGGTGGGCTTCGCGCTGCCGCCGGTCCTGCAACTGCGCAACGTGCCGCACAACCGCGTGATCCGGCGCGAACAGGCCGCGCCGCGCCCGGCCGCGCTGGCCACCTACGGCCTGGGCACCGTGGTGTTCGTCGGCCTGCTGCTGTGGCAGTCCGGCGACCTGAACCTGGCCCTGCTGGCGGCCGGCGGCTTCCTCGGCGGCTTCGCCGTGTTCGCGCTGGTCGGCTGGCTGGCGCTGCGGGCGTTGCGCCGGCTGCGCAACCTGTTCGCCCACCAGGGCTGGCGCTTCGCCATCACCTCGCTGCAGCGCCGGCCCGGCGCCACCGTCGTGCAGATCGTGTCGCTGTCGCTGGGGCTGATGGCGCTGCTGGTGCTGACC
>DAMAFT010001011.1:0-1405 GCA_031995805.1 Massilia sp. | reverse complement strand
ATCTGCAGGTCGCCGCCGACCGGCCCCGAATGCATGCGCGTCACTCCCAGGCCGAGCTCGTTGATCAGGCGTCCGCCCGTGGTGCCGGTGGCGGACAGCGTGCACCCCTTCAGGAAATCCAGGTATTCGCCGGCCAGCGCGATCATGTCGTCTTTTTTCTTGTCGTGGGCAATCAGGGCAATTCTTGGCTTCATCGTTTCTCCGTCATTGTTTTTTGAGCGACAACATGTAGATCCCGGCCAGCACGAGCGCCGTCCCGGCCAGTTGCACCGCCGTGATCGGCTCGCCCAGCAGCGCCCAGCCCAGGAACAGCGTGGACACGGGGCCGATCATGCCGGCCTGCGAGGCCGTGGCCGCGCCGATGCGCTGGACCGCGGCCATGGTCATGAAGACAGGGAAGATGGTACAGAATATCCCGTTGACGAGCGAGAGGCCGTAGACCGGCAGCGGCTGCACCAGCAGGCTGGCCGGGCGCAGCAGGAAGAACTGCAGGATGCAGGCCGCGCTCGAGACGCACATGGCATACGCCACCAGGCGCAGCGAGCCGATGCGCCGGACCATGCCACCCGTCCCCAGCAGGTAGACGGCGTAGGCGGCCGCCGAGCCCAGCACCAGCAGCGAGCCCAGCGCGATATTCCCGCCGCCCTGCAGGTCGTGCACGAACACCAGCACGATGCCGCAATACGACAGGGCCAGCGCCGCCCACTGCGTGCGGCCGATGCGGTGCTTGAGGAACAGCGCGCTGACCAGCAGTACGAAGGTCGGCGTCAGGAACAGGATCAGGCGCTCCAGGCCGACGGAAATATATTGCAGGCCCAGGAAGTCGAGGAAGCTCGACAGGTAGTAGCCGACCAGGCCCAGCCCGAGCAGGCGCCAGCGGTCGGCGCCGGAGAGCGGCGGTTCGCTGCGCATCTTCCACAGTGCGACGCCGGCAAACACCGGCAACGAGAACAGCATCCTGAACGCGATCAAGGTAACGGCATCGATGTGGTAGCGATACAGCAGTTTCGCCACCACTGCCTTGGTCGAAAAGAGGATGGCGCCGCCGATGGCGATCGAGAGGCCGGCGATCAAGGCTGGACGTGTGACTGGCGCAACAGGTATGTGGCTCGTGCTTGTACTCATCCGACGATTGTACGGCGAATCGTTGCCGTCGGCCGAGGACGCCCTCGAACGCGGCCATTTCCACACAGTCGAAACGGTACTCGTCAACTCGGTATATGGAGAAGTCACATGATCCATCTCAGCACTCATGGTGATTGCTGGCGCCGCCATGGAGGAAGCGCGCCATGAACGCCACCGGCATCCACCGCGCCGGCATCGACCGCACCGTCGTGCTTGCCCTGCTGGGGCTGCTCGCGGTCGCCTGCTGGGCCTACCTGCTGCTGCGCGAGCAGCCCCAGCA
>DAMAFT010001010.1:0-1409 GCA_031995805.1 Massilia sp. | reverse complement strand
CGCAGCAGAGCGGCATCAAGCTGACGCCGTGCGGCAGGAAGCAGCCGGGGCACCAGTGGAGAAGCGAGTACACGCCGACGATGTGAGCGGCCTGCACCGTCGTTCCCGCGTTCGCGAGGACGACGTCGGTTTAATTTATCTCGAGCAGTTCGATCTCGAACACCAGGTTGGCATCCGGCGGGATCGGTCCCGCCCCGTCCTTGCCGTAGCCCATGGCCGCCGGCACGACCAGCGTGCGCTTGCCGCCGACCCGCATGCCGGCCACGCCGGCGTCCCACGCCTTGTAGACGGCGCCGCCGCCGATGCGGAACGGGTAAGGCATGCGCTTGGTCGAGCTGTCGAACTGCTGGCCACGCATGCCGGGCGCCTTCGCGTCGTACATCCAGCCCGTGAAGTGCACCGTGACGCGGTCGCCGACCCTGGCTTCCTTGCCGGTGCCGACGACCGTGTCGATCTTCTGGAACCGGATCGTCGAGGTGTCGGCAACGAGCGGCGCGGGCGGCGGCGCTTCCTTGCGGCGCTCGCAGCCGGCCAGTGCGCCCGCCAGCGCGACACCCAGGATACAGGCGCTGATCGCGGACTGCATGTTCAATTCACGTCGAGCAGTTCGACATCGAAGATCAGGTTGGCTTTCGGCGGAATCGGGCCGATGCCGTCGTCGCCGTAGCCGAGCGCGGCCGGGATGACGAGGGTGCGCTTGCCGCCGACCTTCATGCCTTCCACGCCCTGGTCCCAGCCCTTGATGACGTTGCCGGCGCCGAGCTGGAAGCTGAACGGCGCGCGCCCGACCGAGCTGTCGAACTTGGCGCCCTTCTGTCCCGGTTCGTTGGGCGCGAACAGCCAGCCGGTGTAGTTCACGCTGACCGTGCTCCCGGCCGTCGCGACCTTGCCCGTGCCTTCGACGGTATCGATCTTCTTGAATTCCTGCGCCGACGTATCGGCGGCCACGGCGGGGGCTGCCGGCTTGGGACGATCGCAGGCGGCCAGGCCGGCGGCGAGCGCGATGCCGAGGATGCAGGCGGTAAGGGTGGATTTCATGGTGGGTCCAGTCTGGTTGTTTGAACGGTGACGGCCGGCCTGGGGCGCCGTCGCGGTCCCGCAGTATTCCCCAGCGCGCGCCATTGCACAAGGGGCAGGCCACTGCCGCTCCGGCACGGCGGCCGGCCTCAGAGCGTCTTGACGAACGCCCGCACGCCGCCCAGCAGCATCTCGATCGACATCGCCGTCAGGATCAGGCCCATCAGGCGTTCGAACGCGGTCATGACTTGCGGGCCGAGCACCTTCAGCAGGCGCTCGGCGCCGAGGAACACGGCCAGCCAGACCACGCCGACGGCGGCCAGCGCGGCCACGTGGACCATCACTTCCTCGAAGTTCTGCGAGGTGAACAGCAGCACCGTCGCCAGCGCCGA
>DAMAFT010001009.1:0-1413 GCA_031995805.1 Massilia sp. | reverse complement strand
TCATCGAGGCCGGGACCACCCTGCTGTTCGTCTCGCACAGCGCCGGCACCGTATTGAACATATGCGACCGCTGCATCTTCCTGCGCGGCGGCCGGGTCGCCTTCGACGGCGCGCCGGCCGACGCCCTCGACCTGTACCAGGCCGAACTGCTCGGCCGCGCCGACCAGGCCCCGGACGCGATCCGGATCCAGGGCGGGCCGGTAGCCGCCGCACCGGTGGCGCGCGAACACCTGACGGTCCTGCAAGGCAAGACCGGCAGCATCACCACGCCAGGGGCCGACTGCGTCGGCGTGCGCCTGCTCGACCGCCACGGCGAGGAACGCGCCACCCTGGTGGCCGACGAGATGGTCACCCTGCAGGTCGACTACCTGCTGCACGAGGACGTGGCCGATCCCCATGTCGGCTTCAAGATCCGCAACCGCTTCGGCGCCACCCTGTTCGAAACCAATAGCTACTGCATGCGCCAGGCCGCCACCCCGGCCGCGCGCGGCGCGATCGTCTCGGCCAGCTTCGCCCTGAACCTGTCGCTGTTCCCGGACGAGTACACGCTCACTGTCGGCCTGGGCGCCGGCGGCCATGGCGAAGGCTCGTTCGAGAAAGTGCTGAACTACCTGCACGAGGTGCACAGCTTCGTGGTCGCACCCAACCCGACCGCCATCACCTGGGGCGGCCTGGTCAACCTGCACCCGCAGCTGCACATCAGCATTCGCTGACCAGATTGGAACCCATCATGTCCGACATCACCCCTATCCCCGAACCCGACCACGCCGCCGTCGTACGCGGCCTGTACCGCGGCTTCCTGGGACGCGAACCCGATCCGGCCGGCCTGGCCTACTGGAGCGGCCGCCTGGCCGAAGGCGCCATCGCCGACGAACTGCTGGCGGCCCTGATGGGGTCCGACGAATACCGCCTGGGCCACGGCGCGCCGGGCGTCGCCGGCCTCGATGCGCTCAAGGCGCGCGTGGCCAGGGCCGCCGCGTCGCTGCTGGCGCGTCCGATCACCGTGGTCGACATCGGCGCCCAGGAACTGGAAAACGAAGACCACATCTACGCCCCGCTGACCCGCCACGGCCTGCCCTACCGCATCGTCGGCTTCGAGCCGCAGCAGGACAAGATCGAGGCCAGCCGCCGCAACAATCCGGACAGCCGGGTCACGCTGTACCCGACCTTCATCGGCGACGGCGGCCGCCATACCTTCCACGCCAACAACGACGACGCGACTTCCTCGCTGCTGCCGTTCAACCGCGCGCTCACAGCGCAGTTGCGCGACCTCGACCACCTGCACACGGTGCATACCGAGGAAGTCGCCACCAGCCGCCTCGACGACGTGCTCAAGGACGAAGGCGCGGTCGACTTCCTGAAGCTCGACATCCAGGGCTTCGAGCTGCCGACCCTGCGCCATGCGGGCGCCGT
>DAMAFT010001008.1:0-1417 GCA_031995805.1 Massilia sp. | reverse complement strand
CAAGATCTTCTCGGTGGCCTCGGTCGCCTTCCTGCCGCCGACCCTGATCGCCAGCATCTATGGCATGAACTTCGAATTCCTGCCCGAACTGCATTGGAAGTTCGGTTATGGCTGGTCCTTGTCCCTGATGGTCGTCAGCGCCATCGCCCCGTTCCTGTATTTCCGCCACCGCGGCTGGCTCAAGTAAGTCGCCGTCCTCCCGCTACGCCTGCGCCGTCGCCCGGCGCGGCTGGCCTGCGTCCGCGTGACGTGTTTCTACAACATTCCATTCAGTAAATACATTTTTGCATAGCAATAACGTTCCAATTGGTTGACATGTTAATGAGAATCGTTATCATTCGTATTCTCGATACGCTGCATGCATACGTCCAGGGCAGCGATCCTTCTCAAACACATGGAAATGGAATGACGATGAACAAGCATGCGCGCGCCGGCCGGCGTCCCACCCTCAAGCGCCTGGCCCTGCTGGTAAGCCTGGCAGCCCCGCTGGCAGCCCACGCCGCGGCGCCGGACGAGGCGCCGGACGCGCTGGGCCCGGTGCAGCAGGTCAAGGTGAGCGGCACCAAGGCCGGCGAGGGTTCCTACCTGACCGGCAAGGACAGCACCGCCGTCCCCCTCGACCTGACCCTGCGCGAAACCCCGCAGTCGGTGACGATCGTGACGCGCCAGCGCATGGACGACCAGCTGATGATGTCGGTGACCGACGTCGTCAACAACGCCACCGGCGTCTCGGTCAACCAGTACGAGACCAACCGCGCCGGCTTCACCTCGCGCGGCTTCGACATCGACAACCTGCAGATCGACGGCATCCCGACTACCTGGGAACAGCAGTGGAGCGGCGGCGAAGTGGCGAGTAGCCTGGCGATCTACGACCGCGTCGACGTCGTGCGCGGCGCGACCGGCCTGATGACCGGCGCCGGCAACCCGTCGGCGGCGATCAACCTGGTGCGCAAGCGCGCCACCAGCAAGACCGTCACCGGCAGCGTGGAAGCCGGCATCGGCCGCTGGAACGAGCGCCGCGTGATGGGCGACGTGTCCTCGCCGCTGAATGCATCCGGCTCGGTGCGCCTGCGCGTGGTCGGCGAACACACCGAAGGCGATACCTGGGTCGACCTGGCCAAGAAGGAAAGCAATACCCTGTACGCGACGGTCGACGCCGACCTGGGCCGCGCCACCACGCTGTCGGCCGGTTTCAGCCGCCAGGAAACCAAGCAGGACAGCCCGATGTGGGGCGGCCTGCCGTACTGGTACACCGACGGCAGCAAGATCGACTGGGACGTGTCGAAGACGACGTCCGCGACCTGGAGCCGCTGGCCGACCACCTACGACAGCGCCTTCGTGAACCTCGAGCACGCCTTCGACAACGGCTGGAAGGTGCGCGCCAACTACAGCCATGGCGACCGCACCTCGGATTCCT
>DAMAFT010001007.1:0-1423 GCA_031995805.1 Massilia sp. | reverse complement strand
TGGGACGCCATCGACGGCGTGGCCGGCGGCGTGGATACCGGCTATACCTGGACCACGTATGCCGAACGGCTGGAGCAGGCCGGCGTGCGCTGGATCAGCTACCAGAACATGCCCGACGAGTGGGGCGACAACATGCTGGGCGCGTTCCGGCAGTTCAGGCGCGCCAACATCGCGTCCGGCTACCCGGTGTCCAGCGGCGGCGCGCCGGGCCAGCCCTACACGAATACCGGCCAGGCCGTGCCCTACCACGCCTATGACGCGGCAACCGACAACCCGAACAATCCGCTCTACAAGGGCATCGCCAACACGCTGCCCGGTACCCGGCCCGAACAGTACCTGGACGCCTTCAAGCGCGACATCCGCGACGGCAGGCTGCCGCAGGTAGCGTGGGTGAATGCGCCGTCGATCTATTGCGAACACCCCGGCCCGTCCAGCCCCGTGCAGGGCGCCTGGTTCATCCAGGAGGTACTGGATGCCCTGACCGCCAACCCCGAGGTCTGGAGCAAGACCGTCCTGATCGTCACCTACGACGAGAACGACGGCTATTTCGACCACGTGCCGTCGCCCTCCGCCCCGTCGCCCGACGGCAAGGGCGGCTATGCCGGCAAGACCACGCTGGCCCAGGCCGACCTCGGTCCCGAATACTATACCCACGGCCGGCCCCCGGGCAGCACGAAGCAGCCCGCCGCGGACGGCCGCGTCTACGGACCCGGTCCGCGCGTGCCGCTGTTCGTCATCTCGCCGTGGAGCCGCGGCGGCTGGGTCAACTCGCAGGTGTTCGATCACACCTCGGTGCTGCGCTTCCTGGAAGCGCGCTTCGGCGTGCGGGAGCCGAACATCGGCCCGTTCCGCCGCGCCGTCTGCGGCGACCTGACCAGCGCCTTCGACTTCGCGACGCCGAATGATCAAACGATCCCCGTGCTGCAAGGGCGCAAGGACAGGGGGCAGGCCGACGCCCAGCGCGCCGCCCAGCAGCGGCTGCCGCAGATCGCGCCGCCCGTATCGCCGCAGCGGCCGGTGCAGGCGCCCGGCACGCGGCCATCGCGCGCTGCCTTACGAACTGGCGACCATCTGCGAGGTGCAGCCCGGCGCCACGATGGCTTCCGCACGCGTGGCACTGACCTTCGTCAACAGCGGGCGCCAGGCCGCCGTGTTCCACGTGTACGACCGCAAGGACCTGGCAGCCGTGCCGCGCCGCTACACCGTCGAGCCGGGCAAGTCGCTGTCGGATACCTGGACGCCGGGCACCGGCGGCGGCCCCTACGACCTGTGGGTACTGGGTCCGAACGGCTATCACCGGCACTTCACGGGCAGCGCGCTGCGCGCCGTCGCGGCAGGCCAGCCGCGGCCCGAAGTGCAGGTGCGCTGCGACGCGGGCGCCGGCGAGCTGGTGCTGCGCCTGCTGAACGGCGGCGCCGCGCCG
>DAMAFT010001006.1:0-1424 GCA_031995805.1 Massilia sp. | reverse complement strand
ACCTGATGGAAAAGTTCGCGGGCTACGGCTTCAACAAGTCGCACGCGGCCGCCTACGCGCTGCTGTCCTACCACACGGCCTACCTCAAGCATCACCACACCGCCGCCTTCATGGCCGCCAACATGTCGCTGGCCATGGAAGACACGGAAAAGATCAAGATCCTGGTCGAGGACGCGATCGACGTCTGCAAGCTGACGATCCTGCCGCCGGACGTGAACGAATCGCAGTTCCGCTTCACCCCGGAAGGCCAGCCGCAATCCGTCACCGGCAAGCCGGTGTCGAACATCCGCTACGGCTTGGGCGGCGTGAAGGGGGCGGGGCAGGGCGCGATCGAGGCGATCATCGCCGCGCGCGAAGCGGACGGCAAGTTCAAGGACCTGTTCGACTTCTGCAAGCGCGTCGACCGCAAGCAGATCAACCGCCGCACCGTCGAATCGCTGATCCGCGCCGGCGCCATGGATTGCTTCGGCGTCGACCGCGCCGTGTTGCTGGCGTCGGTCTCGTTCGCGATCGAGGTGGCCGACCAGGCCGCGGCCTCGGCCAACCAGGTCAGCCTGTTCGGCGGCGACGACAGCGACCTGGTCGCCCCGCCCGACTACGTGAAGGCCACGCCGTGGACCGACCGCCAGAAGCTGTCCGAGGAAAAGACCGCGCTCGGCTACTACCTGTCGGGCCATATGTTCGACTCGTACGCCAGGGAAGTGCGGCGCTTCGCCAAGACCAAGCTCTCGGACCTGGAGCCGTCGCGCGATCCGCGCATGCTGTGCGGCGTGATCACCGGCGTGCGCACCCAGCTCACCCAGCGCGGCAAGATCCTCATCGTGCAGCTGGACGACAAGTCCGGCGTGGTGGAAGTGACGATCTACAGCGAGCTGATGGAGCAGAACAAGACCATCTTCCGCGAGGACGAGTTCCTGCTGGTGGTCGGCAAGGTATCGGAAGACCGCTTCAACGGCGGCCTGCGCATTACGGCCGAAAAGGCGTTCGACATTGCCCAGGCGCGCATCCAGTACGGCCACAAGCTCGAGATGGACGTGCCGTGCACGATCGCGCCGGCGAAGCTGGCCGAGATCCTGCAGCCCTACCGCGTGCAGGACGGCCTGCCGGTCAGCCTGCGCGTGACGCCGCAGGGCATTCCCTGCGTGCTGCAGCTGGGCGACGACTGGCGGGTGGCGCCGTCGGACGAGCTGAAAACCGCGCTCGAGCTGCAGCTGGGGGCGAAAGAGGTGGCGGTCGAGTATTGACCGAAGCGCGCCGCGCGCGCCGCCGCGCCAGCCGCCTTCCGGGACGTCGATCGATGGGGGCGCGCTACGCCGCCTCGTGCGCATGCTCGCGCAGGCCGACGGCGGCCTGCGTGACGCGCGCGGCGGCCCGTTCCAGCACCACCTTGCGGTTGCTGGATTCCTGGTCGCGCTGCGCCTCGC
>DAMAFT010001005.1:0-1424 GCA_031995805.1 Massilia sp. | reverse complement strand
CCGCGTGGCCGGTTTTTTTATGCGTGCAGATCCGGTTGGCAGGCAAACTGTAACTCGACTGTGGCGACATGTTTCGATTGTAAGAACTTCCTTCAATCCTACTGTGCGCTTTCCGGGCTCGCTATAGTGAAGCCATACCAATCAATAAGGAGAAGCATCATGAAACGGATCCTCTGTGCCGCTGCCGCCGCCCTGATCAGCACCGCCGCCGTCCTGCCGGCCCAGGCTCTCGCTCAAGGTGCCGTCGTCGTCGTCCGTACCGCTCCGCCGCCGCCGCGCCACGAAGTCGTGCCGGCCGCGCGCCACGGCTACGCCTGGGCGCCGGGCTACTGGAACTGGAACGGCCACCGTTATACCTGGACGAAAGGCCACTGGGAACGCGAACGCCGCGGCTATGCCTGGCGCCGCCCGGAATGGCGTGAAGACGGCCGTGGCGGCTGGGTGCTGGACCGCGGCGGCTGGCACCGTGGCGACCGCGATGGCGACGGCGTGCCGAACCGCTATGACAGCCGTCCGAACAATCCGCATCGGTCGTGATGTGCTAGCGTGAGAATGAAAAGCCCGGTCGGTAGACCGGGTTTTTTTTCGTTCGTGCGCCGCTCCGGCACCATGGAATGTTCCCGTTCGTTGCAAAATTCGCCTCGCATAGTTGCATTTAAGCATTCCAATCTGCTACATTCGACGGCATGAATTCCGCTTCCCGTCAGGCATTCCACCCATGTGAAGCGAATTCCACCATCAACAGGCGAGGCCGCGGAGTCGGTCCTATCATTGATCCAAATTTGGGAACAGGGTGTCCATGAAAGAATATTCAGGCAGGCTGGAAAGGCTCGGTAGTTCGACGATTACGACGAATCCGATCGGGAAGACGTTCGTCACTTATGACAGCATCGAGATCGGCAACACCATTCTCCAGAAGGTGCGTACCGCGCGCAACCTGACGGACTACGTGTCCGACGGCGTTGGCAGCGAAGTCACCTTGTACATGAATGGAAAATTCCTGATCGGCGTAAAACTCGCGAGCGGAAAAGTCTATTACTGGAAGCGCAGCATTGTCGCGCCGCTGTTCCAGCTCATTCCGTGCGCCGTGATGGGTTCGCTGGTCGCGTCGGTCACGAACAGTGGATTCTATGGATTCCTGGGGTTTGCCGTCCTTTACTTCCTGGTGGCGCAGAAAGACCTGAAGCAGGTCTTCTCGTACCAGCCGAAACTCTTGGCCCTGGGCGGAGCAGGGCTCAAGAGTTAAGGCGACGCGTTCGCGACAAGACAAGCCGGTCGGCAGGCCGGCTTTTTTGCGTCCGTTTGCAGGGAAAGGAGGGGCAGAAACGACAAGGCCCGGTGCGGAGACCGGGCCTTGCGCTTGAATTCTTGGGGTGGCTGATGGGACTCGAACCCACGACAACAGGAATCACAATCCTGGACTC
>DAMAFT010001004.1:0-1429 GCA_031995805.1 Massilia sp. | reverse complement strand
AGCGTGATCGAACGCTTGTTATGGTTCAGCATCGTGAAATACAGGCTGTCCACGCCGGGGATGTCGCGCAGCTGGGCGCGGGTGGCATCGCCCTCGCCGGCCCGTTCCACCTTGATGACGTCGGCGCCGAACCAGGCCAGCAGCTGCGTGCAGGTGGGGCCCGACTGGACGTGGGTGAAGTCGAGAACGCGAACGCCTTCCAGTGCCTTGCTCATGCCGGTCTCCTCGATGGGTTTTTTTTATCCTGTCGCCACGGAGGTGGCGGTGCCGGTCCATCTTATCGAAACCGCCAGTTTTTACCACTTGATCGCGGTCAAGATTTACAAAACGCGGCTCAGAACACGGTTGCCAGCGTGCCCGACGCGGTGCCTTCGTAGCCCGGCAAGGCTTCCAGCGCCGCGCGGAAGGTGGCGCTTTCCAGCGCGGCGCGCACCGCGCCCAGCAGCGGCGTGGCCAGCGCCGTCCGGTCACAGGCCAGAAAGTAACGCTCGCGGCAGATGGGGATGAAGTCGAGGTCGAAGCGCCGCGCCGCCGTCTCGACGCCGAAGCTGACGTCGGCCATGCCGCTGGCCACGTAGGCCGCCACGGCCGCGTGCGTGAACTCGGCGCTGTCGAAGCCGGCGATGCGGGCCGGATCGAGCGCGCGGTCGGCCAGCAGCAGTTCCAGCAGCACGCGGGTGCCGGAGCCGTGCTGGCGGTTGACGAAGCGCAGGCCGGGCCGCACCAGGTCGTCCAGCCCGGTCACGCCCCGCGGATTGCCCTTGGCGACGAACAGGCCCTGCTGGCGGTAGGCCAGGTGCAGGAAGGCGTGCCGGTCCGGATCCAGCCATAGCCGGTGCGCCGCCGCCGCGGCCTGCTCGAACTGGCCCACCGGCAGGTGGAAGCCGGCCAGGTCGCATTCGCCGCGGGCCAGCGCGGCCACGGCCTCGGTGCTGCTGCGGTACTTGATGTCGACCGTGACGCCCTGCTCGCCCAGCTGCGCCACCAGCGCCGCCACCGCGAAGCCGTGCGAGGCCGTCAGGCGCAGCACCTGGGCGTCGGCGGCCAGGACCCGCGCCAGCTCCTGCTGCAGCTCGGACGCCAGGCTGTCGAGCAGCGGGCTGAGGCGCGCGGCGATGCGGCGGTCGGCCCAGATCAACTTTTCCGCCAGCGGCGACAGCAGCGTGCCCTGGCCGCGCACCTTGTGCACCAGCTGGGCGCCGAACTGCTCGCCGAACTGCTGCAGCATGCCCCATGCATGGCGATAGGACATGCCGCAGGCCGCGGCGGCCTTCGCGATGCTGCCGGTGTCGCCCACCGCGGCCAGCAGGTCCAGCAGGGCGGGCAGGGCGACGGGCGTGCCGCGGGCGTCGCGCAGGATCCAGTCGGGGCGGATTTCGACCTGCAGCATATGCAAATGTTTTCCTATTGATTCGTCATTTTTCCGGTG
>DAMAFT010001003.1:0-1433 GCA_031995805.1 Massilia sp. | reverse complement strand
GCTTACCTGCGCATCAACCTGTACCCGCTGGACGGCGGGGCACCGCTGGCCACCGTCGACAAACCGCTCGAGATCGGCGACGACATCGAAGGCGAACTGGAAGACCTGTGCGACGCGCTCGGCACCCTCGGGCTGGACGGCGTGCTGCTGGCGCAGGGTTTCGATGGCAACGGCGAGCCGGTCGGCGCCGAACCCTATCTCAACGACTGACCCCGTCCGCGCGTGCGCTGCCGGCCGGCGCACGCTTGCGCACGCAAGAACGAATGATGAGTTTTCGTAGTGTTTCTTCTTGTGTGAACGTAGGACGCAACTGACACCGCGACCGGATTTACCGATTTCCCCTAGGGATGACGCCTGATAGCGGGCATTATTTTGTTTCTTGATTACAAAGTTGCAATATTGAAATCAAAATATTAGGATTTTTGCATGTTACGATTATCAGGCCCGGCCGATGTGCCGCCCTGATGCCAAGCAGGGAGGCGGGATGATCGGCGGGGCGTGAATCCAGATCAACGAGAACGCCACGAAGGCGAAAGGAACTTGAACATGCCAACCCTGATCGTGTTTTGCCACCTGCGCTGGGACTTCGTTTTCCAGCGCCCCCAGCACCTGATGACGCGCCTGGCGGAACACTACCGGATCGTTCTGGTCGAAGAGCCGATCTACCACGACGGGCAGGCACACCTGAAGCAACGCGAAGTCGCGCCCAACATCACCGTGTGCCAGCCGCATACCGCGATCCACGCCCCGGGCTTCCACGACGACCAGCTGCCGACCCTGCAGACGCTGCTGGCCGACCTGGTGCCGGCGGGCGAAAAGCCCGTCGTCTGGTTCTATACCCCGATGGCGCTGCCGCTGCTGCAGGCCTTCGAGCCGTCGCTGGTCATCTACGACTGCATGGATGAACTGGCCGCCTTCAAGAACGCCCCGAAACAGTTGCTGCAGCGCGAGAGCGCACTGCTGAACATCGCCGACCTGTGCTTCACCGGCGGTCCGAGCCTGTACGAATCGAAGCGCGAGCGCCACGCCAACGCCCACTGCTTCTCCAGCAGCGTCGACGCGAAGCACTTCCAGCAGGCCCGCGACCAGGGCAACAGCCATCCTGACCAGGCCCACGTGGCCGGTCCGCGCCTGGGCTTCTACGGCGTCATCGACGAGCGCTTCGACACCGAGCTGATCCGCCAGGTCGCTGCCGCCCGTCCGGACTGGCAGATCGTGCTGGTCGGCCCGGTCGTCAAGATCGATCCGAAGGACTTGCCGCAGGCCGCCAACATCCACTACATGGGCCAGCGCAACTACGACGAGCTGCCGCGGTTCCTGGCCGGCTGGGACGTCTGCCTACTGCCGTTCGCGCTGAACGAGTCGACGAAGTTCATCTCGCCGACCAAGGTACTGGAATACATGGCGGCCGAGCTGCCGTCGGTCAGCACCCC
>DAMAFT010001002.1:0-1438 GCA_031995805.1 Massilia sp. | reverse complement strand
TCCTTCCTGGGCGAGCGCGGGGTGCGCCTGTCGGGCGGCCAGCGCCAGCGCATCGCCATCGCGCGCGCCCTGCTGAAGAACCCGCCGCTGCTGCTGCTCGACGAAGCCACCAGCGCCCTCGACGCCGAATCGGAACGGCTGGTGCAGGCGGCGCTGGAAGCGGCCATGGTCGGACGCACCACCCTGATCATCGCGCACCGCCTGGCCACCGTGCAGCGCGCCGACCGCATCATCGTGATGGAGGACGGCCGCATCGTCGAAACCGGCACGCACGCGTCGCTGGTCGCACTGGGTGGCATCTACGCCAACCTCGCTGCGCTGCAATTCCACAACGTGCAGGTGACGGCGGCCACGCAGGTATAGCCACAGTGTATGTTTGAATAACTTTCTGTTGCGCGGATACATCGCGCACCGGTCGAAGTTTTGTTTCTTCGTGGATACATAACGTACCATGCGGGTTTGTGACCTTCCTGCACACTCCCATGAACAGAAAATCGTTCAGTTTCGACAACTGGACCGTCGGCTCCAAGATCACGGCCTTCACCTTCGGCCTGCTCAGCGTCATCCTCGCCGCCCTCGTCGTCACCATCAGCTGGACCACGTCGACCATGCTGCACGCGCGCGCCGTCGCCAACATGCAGGCGGAGCTGCGCAGCGTCGTGCATGCCGTCGAACTGTTCAACCAGGCGATGACGAGCCAGGCGACCAGCTTCGGGCGCATCTTCGCCACCAATTTCGAGGGCGGCTTCACGCTCGACGAGACGGCCATGGTCACGGTCGGCGACAAGATCGTGCCGACACTGAAGGACGGCGAGCATGTGCTGAACCTCGACTTCGCGATCCCCGACCGCTTCACGCGCCAGACGCGCGGCAACGCCACCATCTTCGTCGCCAGCGGCGAGGACTTCGTGCGCGTCAGCACCTCGGTCAAGAAGGAAAACGGCGAACGCGCCATCGGCACCGCGCTGGACCGCGCCAGCCCCGCCTACGCCGCCATCCGCGCCGGCAAGCCCTACGTGGGCCTGACGAAGCTGTTCGGCAAGCAGTTCGTCACCGACTACGAACCGATCCGCGACAGCACGGGCCGCGTGATCGGCATCCTGTACATCGGCCTGGACGTCGAGGCCGACATCGCCATGCTGAAGGACCGCATCAAGAAGATGAAGGTCGGCCAGACCGGCTACTACTACGTGCTGAACGCGGCGCCCGGCAAGAACTACGGCGACCTGCTCGTGCACCCGGCCAAGGAAGGCCAGAACATCCTGGCCCGCCGCGACGCCGACGGCCGCGAATTCATCAAGGAGATGCTGGAGACGAAGAACGGCCTGATCGCCTACCCGTGGCAGAACATCGAGGCGGGCGAGACGGCGCCGCGCACCAAGGTTACCGCCTACACCCTGTTCAAGGACTGGAACTGGGTCATCGCCGGCGGCACCTA
>DAMAFT010001001.1:0-1441 GCA_031995805.1 Massilia sp. | reverse complement strand
CGCCCGGGCTGGCGCCGCGACCGCAGCGGCTGCCGGCGCAGTCGCGGCGGCCAGCGCAGGCGCCGCCCCCCGCCCGTCGTCGTCCGATGGCGTGAACAGGACGGCGCCGGCCGCCAGCGCCAGCACCGCCGCCACGCCTGCGCCCCACGCCCGTGCGTGTCCCCTGCGGCCCGCGGCTTCCGTGCCGGGGACGGGGGCGGCGGTCGCCGGCGCGGCATTGCCATCCAGTGCGCTCAGGATGCGCTGACGCTCTCCCCCGGCGTTTTCTCCGGACGAGAGCAGACTGGGCCGGCCAGCGCGGACCGGGCGATCGCCTTGATCTTGCAAATTATCTCCTTGGTAAGTTTGCATTACTTTACAAGAATCAAGAAAAATGTGGCGCGATGTTGCGATTTAATCGTGCGCAGTACCACATTTGATGTAAGCGCTTGTATTCAATCGTGCGCGGGGTTGTTAGATGACCAAGTTATACTCTGGAGAAATGTTTTTGTGGCATCAATGTGTCGGGAAAGTTCCGTAGGAGAACCGTGTGTGGTTGCTGGCAGTAAGCGCATATTTTGTCGTGGCATGCGGCGTCAGCTGGATGATCCTGTTCCCTTCCGGCCGTGAATTCGTGATGAACGCGCTCGCCGGGGCCGGCCAGCGCCTGGGCCGCCGGGCCGGCGCGCTGGCGCGCCGGCACCTGGACGACGCGGCCGCCATCAAGGGCCGGGGCACGGCGGCGGCCGGTACGGCGGCGGGCTTCGTGCGCCGCCATTGGCTCGCCTGCGCAGCCGGCGCGGCACTGGTCGGGCTGCCGCCGCTGCTGGCCCTGCTGCTGGCGCAGCGTCCCACGCTGGGCGGCTACGAATCGTCGACGCGCGAAGTCAACGACCAGGTGGCCAGCCTGCTGCAGGGCGAGCAACTGGTGCCCCCGCCGGCGCTGCCGCCACTGGTGTTCGCGCAGGCCGAGGCGGCGCAGGAACGGCCGCTGCTGGCGTCGGCGAGCCGCGACTGGGCGCTGATGAACGACGCCTACACGCAGCGCCTGCTGAAGGTATTCCAGATCATGAAGGAACGCCATGGCTACGAGATGGCGATCCTGGAAGGCTACCGCAGCCCGGCGCGCCAGGAAGCGCTGGCGGCGCTGGGACCGGCGGTCAGCAACGCCAGGGCCTACCAGAGCTGGCACCAGTACGGCCTGGCGGCCGACTGCGCCTTCGTGCGCGACGGCAAGCTGGTGATCTCGGAAAAGGACCCGTGGGCGATGCGCGGCTACCGCTTGTACGGCGAAGTCGCCGAGTCGCTCGGCCTGACCTGGGGCGGGCGCTGGAAGATGATGGATTTCGGGCATACGGAACTGCGCATGCCCGGCGTGATGAAGCGATAGGAGCGTGACGATGGCAGTACCCTCGATCGGTCCGGACAGGCAGGCCCGGCGCGGCCGCGCCGCAAGCTGACA
>DAMAFT010001000.1:0-1441 GCA_031995805.1 Massilia sp. | reverse complement strand
TTCCTGCGCATGCGTGGCCACGCCGCCGAGCTGCCGGTCAGCCGCGCCTTCGTCCACCTGTTCAAGGCCATGTAGGCGCCTTGCGCTGGCCGTTCGTCGGCCCTGCCGTCGATCCGTCGCACGGCGGCTGCGCGTGCCGCGCCCGGCGGCGATGCTGGCGTTTTCGATCACTCCACGAGAACCCCGCATGAACCCACCGCTCCTTGCCCTTGTCCTGTCCTTCCTGTGCCTGGGCGCCGCGCCCGCGGCCGCCCAGCCCGCGCCCGGCGCCGGCATCGTCGTCGAGACCATCGACGGGCGCCGGGTCGAGTCGCTCACCATCGCGCGCGCCGGCTCGCCCTTCGTCGTCGTGTTCGAGGCCGGTTCGCGCGGCACGATCGACAAGTGGGGGACGGTGCCGGCCGCCATCGGGCGCGACGCCACCGTGTTCGCCTACCACCGTCCGGGCTACGGCAACAGCGAAGCGGCCGATACGCCGCGCGACGGCCGCACGATCGTCGAGGAATTGCGCCGGGTGCTGCGCCACAAGGGCCTGCGGCCGCCCTACGTGCTGGTCGGCCATTCCCTCGGCGGCCTGTACATGCAGTGGTTCGCGCGCGCGTATCCTGGCGAGGTCAAGGGGCTGGTGCTGGTCGACTCGCTGTACCCGCGCGAAGTCAGGCGCACCGCCGATTTTCCCTGGACGACGCGCCTGGCCGGCTGGGCGCTGTTCTCGCGCACCGTCTGGCAGGAAGTGGAAAGGATCGACGAGACCGGCGACGCCGTGCTGGCGCTGGCGGACATCGACGACATGCCGGTCGTGCGCCTGGTCAACCAGCCGCAGCCGCATCCGGGAGAAGTGCCGCCGATCGCCGTCGATTTCGGCGTGACCCGGTCCGACCGCGAAACGCGCGAACTGGTGCGCAAGCTGTATCCGAAGGCGAGGACCATGACGGCCACTCCAGCCACCAGATGGCCATGACCAGTCCCGCCGTCGTGATCGAGGCCATCCGCGCGGTGACGACGGCGGTGGCAGTAACGAAGACGGCAGCCATTAACTCTGTCCCCAATTAATATTTACCGGGAATAAATCGAATTTAATTCGACTCCGACCCTATTTGTTGTTGTTGAAGTTTACCGGGGTCTGCTCTATTCTCGACTTTCAATATCACTAGAATGCTGCGGAGCCCCCATGATTGCCCAAGGTTTGTACGATCCAGCCAATGAACACGACGCATGCGGCGTCGGCTTCATCGCCCACATCAAGGGCAACAAGAGCCATTCCATCATCGAGCAGGGCCTCCTGATCCTGAAGAACCTCGACCACCGGGGCGCGGTCGGCGCCGATGCGCTGATGGGCGACGGTGCCGGCATCCTGATCCAGATCCCGGACCAGTACTTCCGCGACGAGATGGGCAAGCAGGGCATCGAACTGCCGCCTCCGGGCGAATACGGCGTCGGC
>DAMAFT010000999.1:0-1442 GCA_031995805.1 Massilia sp. | reverse complement strand
GCCGGCGGCGTTCACCTGGTAGGTCTTGAAGTGGCCGAAGCGCACCGCGTACAGGCTGCGGAACGGCTCGCCCATCTGGTACAGGCGCTCGTCGCGCTCGATGCGGCGGCGCCGGCCGATGATCTGGTCGAGGCGGTCGATGTCGGCGTCCGCGAGGCCCATCGGCAGGCACAGCTGGCCCATGCTGCAGGCCTGGCAGCTGACCTTGATGGCGTTCAGGGTCATGGGCTGGGGCGGCTGCAGGTCGATGGGAGAGACGGCGTTGTTCATTGGGTAGGCACGGTAAGCGTAAACATCGGTAGCCACGATTATATGCCTGGCGGGAGCAAAGGGGACCATTCGGGGGACATTCGGGGCGTTTTCGACGCCGATCCGTTGGACATACGGAACAAACTGGCGGGAACGACAACGGCGCCGCCGTGCCCGCCGTGGCAGAATGCAGGAAACACAACAAGGCAACAGGAGACCATCATGACTGCATCGCCCTACGAGCGTTTCGTCGCCGCGCGCGACTTCCTGCTGCGCCATCGCAGCGACTACGCCACCGCCTACGACGGCTACCGCGCCCCGGAACTCGACGACTTCAACTGGGCGCTCGACGTCTTCGACGTCCAGGCGCGCGGCAACGCCACGCCTGCGCTGTGGGTGGTCGAGGAAGACGGCAGCGAGCGCAAGGTGAGCTTCGCGGAGATGGCCGCGCGCTCGAACCAGGTCGCGAACTGGCTGCGCGACTGCGGCGTGCGGCGCGGCGAGCGCGTGCTGCTGATGCTGCCCAACCGCGTGGAGCTGTGGGAAGCGATGCTGGCCGCGATCAAGTTGGGCGCGGTGCTGGTGCCGACCACGATGCTGGTGTCGGGCGCCGACCTGGAAGACCGCCTGCAGCGCGGCGCCATCCGCCACGTGATCGCGCAGGCGTCCGAGACGGCCAAGTTCGCGGCGCTGGCGGGCGACTACGGCCGCATCGCGGTGGGTGGCGAAGGAGAGGACACCGCGGCCGGCTGGCGCGACTTCGCCGACAGCCATGGCGCGGCGCCCGGGTTCGTGCCCGACGGCGTCACCCGCGCCACCGATCCGCTGCTGCTGTATTTCACCTCGGGCACCACGGCCAAGCCCAAGCTGGTGCTGCACAGCCACCAGAGCTATCCGGTCGGCCACCTGTCGACGATGTACTGGATCGGCCTGCAGCCGGGCGACGTGCACTGGAACATCAGTTCGCCCGGCTGGGCCAAGCACGCCTGGAGCTGCTTCTTCGCGCCCTGGAACGCGGGCGCCACCGTGTTCGTCTACAACTACGAGCGCTTCTCGGCGCGCGCCTGCCTGGACACCATCGTGCGCTGCGGCGTCACGTCGCTGTGTGCGCCGCCGACGGTGTGGCGCATGATGATCAAGGAAGACCTGGCGCAGTGGCGCCCGCCGCTGCGCCAGGTCTTCCTTGATCATCA
>DAMAFT010000998.1:0-1449 GCA_031995805.1 Massilia sp. | reverse complement strand
GATAAATCGCGCGTGATCTGGTCGTTCAGGTGGGCGCTCTCGGCGCGCGATTTATCGGCCAGCATCAGGTAGGTCTTGAGCGCGTTGTAGGCATCCTCGGCATCCGCGGGCGAAGCGTCCTTGAACTGCTGGGCGCCGTTTTCCACCGGCGCCGCGTCGGCCGTGGCGGTGGCGCTGGTGGCTGCGGCGGTCGGCGCCGGCGCGGCGCCGACCGGCTTGGTCATCGGCTGCAGGCGCCCGGCATTGCCGTTGACCTCGGCCAGGAAGGATTCGAGCGACTGGGCCACGGGCTTGAGCATCACTTCGCGCACGCCGTTGAAATACTCTTCCTTGAGCTTGCGGTTCAGCAGGTCGCCCTGGTACATGCCCAGGCCCAGCGACAGCGGACGGTGCTCGGCGTAACGGTCGAGCTGCTCGATGCGGTCCTGCAGGATCTCCAGCGCCTGGAAGCGCGACTGCAGGTCGAGGCTGCGCGACTGCACCTTGACCGCCTGGTCGAGGTCGGCCTGGACATTGGCCACGAGCTGGCGGTTGTTCATGTACGACCAGCTCCAGCCGGCCAGCGCCAGACCGACGATGGCGGTGGCGCCGAAGAAGGCGGCGTAGCGCAGCCGCATCTTGGCCGGGCTCGCATACTGCGCCACCAGGTCCTTGTCGGCGAAGATCACCTTGCGGAACAGGTTGAGCAGGAAGTAACCCTGCTGCTGGTGCTGTTCCTCGTGCGCGAGGGGTTGCAGTTGCAGGTCGAAGCGCTGGGCCACGCGCGCCGACGAGGCCGACACGGTTTCCCCCTCCTGCAGCGCGCTGGTGAAGTAGAAGCCGCGGAACACCGGCTTGAACTGGAATGGATTGTCCTCGAACAGGGTGGCGACGAAGGCGCGCAGCGCCGGCTTGATCGACGAGAACTCGAGCGGGAAAGTGAACACGCCCGGCGGCATGCGTTCGCGCCACTGCAGCGCCATGTTCGCCAGGCTCAGGTCCTTGAGGCCGTCGTACAGCTCGTCGAAGCGGGCGTCGAACTGGTCCAGCAACTGCTCGCTGCTGGCATTGCGGTCGTAGGGCAGCGTGGCGCCCCAGACCTTCTCGCGCTCGCCGCGCTCGGCGTCCTGGAAGAATTCGTTGAAGCCGTTGATCAGGTCGGCCTTGGTGAACACGACGTAGACCGGCGCATGCACTTCCAGCCGCTCGGTCAGTTCCTGCACGCGCTGGCGCAGGTTCTTGGCCAGGTTGATGGCGAACTCGGGCCGGTTGCGGGTCAGTTCGGCGACGCTGACGGCGATGACGACCCCGTTGATCGGCGCCTTGCGGCGGTGCTTCTTGAGCAGGTCGAGGAAGCCGAACCATTCGGCACGGTCGTCGTCCACCACCGAATAGCGGCCGGCCGTGTCGAGCAGGATGCCGCGCTGTCGTTCGATACCGAAGCGACCGTCGCCAAGGGCCGCGAGCTGA
>DAMAFT010000997.1:0-1451 GCA_031995805.1 Massilia sp. | reverse complement strand
CTGATGGCGCTGCTCCTGCTGACCGTGGTGCGCGGCGACCTGATGGCGGCCTGGCGCCTGTCCACGCCGGCCGATGCGCCGAACCGCTTCATCATCAACATCCAGCCCGACCAGCGCGACGGCGTGGCGCGCCAGGTCCGCGCCGCCGGCGCTGCCGAACCCGTGCTGTACCCGATGATCCGCGGGCGCCTGGTGGCGGTGAACGGCAATCCGGTGACCAAGGACACGTACACGGAAGACCGCGCGCGCGGCCTGGCCGAGCGCGAGTTCAACCTGTCCAGCACGGCCGCGCTGCCGGCCGGGAACGAGATATCCAGCGGCGCCTGGTACCGCGACGCGCCCGGGGTGGCCGAAGCCTCGGTCGAGCAGGGCCTGGCGCGCACGCTGCGCCTGAAGCTGGGCGACACCATGCGCTTCGACATGGGCGGCCAGCTCGTGGAAGCGAAGATCACCAGCCTGCGCAAGCTCGAGTGGGGGTCGATGCGGGCCAACTTCTTCGTCATCGTCAACCCCGCCGCGATGCGCGACGCGCCCACCACCTACATGACGGCGTTCCACCTGCCGGCCAGGGGCATCGGCCTGGCCAACAGCCTGACGCGCGCGTATCCGAACCTGACCGTGATCGACGTCAGCGGCATCATCCGCCAGTTGCAGGACGTGCTCGACCAGGTGGTCGTCGCCGTCGAGTTCCTGTTCCTGTTCACGCTGGCCTCGGGCGTGCTGGTGCTGTACGCGGCGCTGATGGGGTCGCAGGCCGAGCGCACGCGCGAGGCGGGCCTGCTGCGCGCGCTGGGCGCCACGCGCGGCCAGCTGGCGCAGGCGCAGCGGATCGAGTTCGCCCTGGTCGGCGCCTTGTCCGGCCTGCTGGCGGCATCGGGCGCGGCGGCGCTGGGCTGGGCGCTGGCCGAGTACCAGTTCAAGTTCCCGTGGCGTTTCGAGCCGCAGGTGTGGGCGGTGGGACTGGCGGCCGGCGCCGCGTGCGCGCTGGTGGGCGGCTGGCTCGGCCTGCGCAACGTGTTGCGGCAGCCGCCGCTGCAGACCCTCAGGGAAGCAACGTAGGGTGGACGGCTACGCCGTCCACGCGGTGATACGTGACGTCGGGATCGCCGTTGCACGCAAGCGAAGGAAGGCATTCCCTCCGCTTGCGTGCCCGGCATCCCGGCATGTAACGATCACCGCGTGGAAGGGGAACCCGTCCACCCTACGTTGTGAAACGCCGACCATGGACAATCCGCCCACCCACGGCCAGGCGGCGCTGCGCTATCATGGACGGATGTCCGATACCAAAGAAACCTCCCAAGCGACGGCCGTCGATGTCCAGCAGGCCGAATCGATGTACGAGATCATCGGCGGCGCCGAGCGCCTGCGCGAACTGGTCGACCGCTTCTACGACATCATGCAGCTGGAACCCGATTTCGCCGGCATCCACGCCATGCACCCGGTGCCCAACG
>DAMAFT010000996.1:0-1460 GCA_031995805.1 Massilia sp. | reverse complement strand
CCTTGAAGGTCAGCGTTGCCGAAGATGTCGACCACCGAGACCGCCACGCTGACCTTCAAGGTGGTCGACATCTTCGGCAACGCGCTGGCCGGCAAGCAGGTGAACTTCACCACCACCACGCCGTCGGTGAAGATCAACAAGGCGAGCGACACCACCGATGCCGAGGGCAGCGTGGTCACCACCGTCAATTCGGGCAGCGTGCCGACCTCGTTCCGCGTGCAGGCGACCCTGCCGGGAACGGGTAGCAACGGCGGCGCCGACATCTCGACGATGTCCGACTCGATCGTGGTCACCACCGGCCTGCCGGTGCAGAGCGCGTTCTCGCTGAGCACCGGTTCCTTCAACATCGAAGGCTGGAGCGTGGACAGCTCGCCGAGCACGCCCGCGACCCGCCTGCAAGTGCTGCTGGCCGACGCCTTCGGCAACCCGGTCCCGGACGGCACCCCGGTCGTGTTCCAGACCAATATGGGCGCGGTCGGCACGTCCGACAAGGGCGGCTGCAATACCGTCAACGGCGGCTGCTCGGTCGACTTCCGCGCGCAGAACCCGCGCGTTCCCGTCGCCGGCAAGCCGGCCACGCCGTGCAACAAGATCAGCCCCGACAGCACCCGCGTCGGCCTGGCCACCGTCTGCGCCAGCTCGACCGACGGCACCAATACCGTGTACGCCAAGACCGGCATCTTCTTCAGCGGCAGCGACGTCAAGTACGTGTACATGGACCGCTCCACCACGGCGCTGACGTCCGGCACGGTCGACCTGGGCACGATCAGCGTGAACAGCACCAAGGTGTTCACGCTGCAGTTCAACGACATCAACCAGAACCCGATGCCGGCCGGCTCGCGCGTCGAAGTCACCGGCATGCTCAACGGCACCGCCGCCGCCGTGCTGCCGGCCACCGTGCCGAGCGTGCGGCCGCACAGCACGACCGGCATCGACGATCCGACCGGCGCGGCGGTCGGCGGCCCGCAGGGTTCCACGCACACGTTCAGCATCTCGAGCGGCGCGGCCGGCGTGGTGCCGTGCGTGGCGAAACAGTCGACCTTCAACGTGACCGTGACCACGCCCGCTGGCTCGTCCACCGTTATTCCGTTTAAACTGTCGTTCACCTGCTCGTAAAAGATGACGGATTGAAACAGAACGGCCGGGGTGACCTGGCCGTTTTACTTTGAGCGATCGAGAATAGTGTCTGACTGCAAGAACAACAATATCTTCCTCGTCGGCCTGATGGGGGCCGGCAAGACCACCATCGGGCGCTTGCTGGCAAGGCGGCTGAACATGAGCTTCGTCGATTCGGACCACGAGATCGAGGCGCGCACCGGCGCCTCGATCCCGTGGATCTTCGAGATCGAGGGCGAGGCCAGCTTCCGCCGCCGCGAAGCCGACGTGATCCGCGAGCTGACCGGCCACGAAGGCATCGTGCTGGCCACCGGCGGCGGGGCCGTCCTCGACCCCGTCAGCCG
>DAMAFT010000995.1:0-1461 GCA_031995805.1 Massilia sp. | reverse complement strand
CGTCGCGTCGCCGTTGCCGAAGCGCGCGTGCGCTTCCGCCGAGGTGGCGAACGCATCGACGATGACGCCGAAGTCGCCGTGCGCCGCCTCCAGTTGCCCGGCCCAGAATGCCAGGCCGGCAGGGTCGGCGGGGCGGCCGTAATACGCCAGGTAGAAGGAATTGATCGTGGAATCGTAGGTGCTTGCCATCGGGTTTGCTCTCTCCAGTTATGGTGCCGTATATTTATTGCAGGCTGACAATTAATATAACAGGCGCAATTAATACTGCCCCAGAGAAATCAACGACGACTCCATACCTCCTGTCGGTTTACACCAACAATCCACTGGTATTTAACAAAATCCTTGCGTTATCGGCAATCACGCATTCAGGCAATGCCCAGTTCCCGCAACAGCGGCAGGCGCTCGGCAGCGGCGTGCCGGGCCTGCTCTTCCAGCGCGCGCAACTGCAGCTCGGCCGAAGCGAACGGCTTGTCGCCGTCGAGCAGGTTCTGGCCCTGGCGTTGCAGCAGGTCCAGGGCGAAGCGCGCCCAGCCTTCGGGTTCTGCAACGCCCTGCCGGCGCGCCAGCAGGAACAGCTGCTCGATGCGCCCGACCTGGACGCCGCCGCCGGTGACAGGAGATGCCAAAAAGGCCATGTCGGCCGACGACCGCGCGTGCTGGAGCAAGGCGCCGTTCAGGCGCGCGGTGGCCGGTCCGGCGCGCTCGATCGCCGCCACGTCCTGCACGGTGTGCAGCGTGCCGTTCCCCAGCAATACCACGATCGCCTGCAGCGCCTGGCCCTGGCTGACGCCATGGCGCGCGACGGCCTGCTCCACCTCGCCGATGGAACGGTGGCGGTGGTCCGCCAGCGCCTCGATCACCGGCTCGTAGACCGGCCGGTGCAGCGCGGCCTCGCCCAGCAGGCCGGCGACGGTGAACTTGACCTGCGCCGGCGGCACGGCCAGCACCACGCGCTCGGCGCGTAGTCGCTCGACCTGCTCGAGGGGCCGCAGGCGGCGCAGGCCGCGGATCCAGTAGTCGCGCCGGAAGCGCTGGTTGACGAGGAAGTCGCGCACGGTTTCCTGGAACACGGGATCGTCGATCGCGGCCAGCATGTCCTGCTGTTCCTTGCCGAGGTTGAGCGCCGCCACGTGGTCGAGGTAGTGCGCCGATCCGGCGAACTGCAGCTTCAGCGACGCCATCCATTCGGCCATCCGCGCGAACGGCATCGGCATCCAGTCCTTGTTCAGGTATTCGTGGGCGATGTAGTTGCGGTCCTGGGTGCGCAGGCGCTTGACCAGCTCGGCGACGACCGGGTTGGCCCTGGCATAGCCGGCGCCGCCGGCCAGCAGTTTCTCGATGAAGTCCAGGCCGGCCCCGATGCGCTCGACGCGCGGCGTCCCGTGCGGCACCATCGTGTCCACATAGGCGGTCAGCAGGTCCTTGACCGGCGCCATCGCGGCCCAGCCGGGCTGGGTGTTG
>DAMAFT010000994.1:0-1464 GCA_031995805.1 Massilia sp. | reverse complement strand
TCCACCTGTTCTACCTGGCGCGCCTGCGCGACCGCGATTTCGCGCCGGGCATCGCGAGCCTCGACGTGCAGCTGTTCGCCGAGGACGAGATCCCGTGGGACGACCTGGCCTTCCCGACCATCCGCACCACGCTCGCGTATTTCTTCGCCGACCGCGCACGCATGCGCGCCGGCGCCGCCGACTACGGTTTCCACACGGAGGACATCACGCGCTCCATGCGCGCACCGGTCCAGCCCGATTGAGCGCCGGCAGCGCGCCGTTTTCCATGACCCACCGGACCGTACCATGATCCCCTGGCTCGAGGCCAACACGCCCTTCCCCGACGTCTCCGAGGCGTTGACCACCGACGCGCCCGGCCTGCTGGCGGCCGGCGCCGACCTGTCGCCGCAGCGCCTGCTGCAAGCCTACCGCAACGGCATCTTCCCCTGGTTTTCCGAAGGCCAGCCGATCCTCTGGTGGAGCACCGACCCGCGCATGGTGCTGTACACGGACCGCTTCAAGGTCAGCGACAGCCTGCGCAAGACGCTGCGCAAGGTCGAGCGCGCGCGCCTCGATGGCGGCCCTTGGGACGTGCGCTTCGACACCGCCTTCGAGGACGTGATGCGCGCCTGCGCCGCGCCGCGCAAGGACGGGCCGGGCACCTGGATCTCGGACGACATCATCGCCGGCTACACCGGCCTGCACCGCATGGGCCACGCGCATTCGGCGGAGGTGTGGCTGGACGGCGAACTGGTGGGCGGCGCCTACGGCGTCTGCATCGGCCGCATGTTCTATGGCGAGTCGATGTTCGCGCGCGTCTCGGACGCCTCGAAGGTGGCGCTGGCCTACCTGGTATCCTTCCTGCGCGGCCATGGCGTGCGCATGCTCGACTGCCAGCAGGAAACCGGCCACCTGGCCTCGCTGGGCGCGGTGCCGATCCCGCGCGCGCAATTCATCGCGCACCTGCGCCAGGCGATCCGCGAACCGGCCATCGCGCGCTGGGAAGTCGCGCCACCGTTGACCACCTAACGGTGCATGCCGGCGTCTTTGGCTACAATGGTGTCACAACGTCGTCCCGAGAGCATTGCATGACGCACCTAAATGACCTGCCATTTTCCACGCTGCAGTTCTACACCACGGCGCCCTACCCTTGCAGCTACCTCGACGCGCGCCAGGCCCGCTCGCAGGTCGCCACCCCGTCGCACCTGATCAATGCCGACGTGTATTCCGAGCTGGTGCGCAACGGCTTCCGCCGCAGCGGCATCTTCACCTACCGCCCCTACTGCGACGGCTGCCGCGCCTGCATCCCCGTGCGCGTGGCCGCCGAACAATTTACGCCCAACCGCAGCCAGAAGCGCGCCTGGAAGCGCCACGGCGAGCTGGCGGCCATGGTCGCCAACCTGTCGTTCTCGGACGAGCACTATGCGCTGTACCTGCGCTACCAGACCACGCGCCACGTGGGCGGCGGCATGGACCAGGACAGCC
>DAMAFT010000993.1:0-1466 GCA_031995805.1 Massilia sp. | reverse complement strand
CCAGCTCCTTGTGCACGGTCTGGGTGCCGCAGATGAAGCGCACCGACGACAGGCCGTAGCCGTACTGCTGCAGCGCGGCTTCGGCCGCTTTCTGCGTTTCCGGATCGCCCGACAGGCCGAGGTAGTTGTTGGCGCACATATTGATGAGCGTGCGGCCGTCCTGGGCAACGACTTGCGCGCCCTGGCGCGAGGCGAGCACGCGCTCGGGCTTGAACAGGCCCTCGCTCTGGAGCGTGTCGAGTTTCTGCTGGAGGGCGCTGTAGAAGGCCTGGTCGCTCATGGGAATCATCCTCTTTTACTGTCCGGCTTGACCGGGGATTGGCGAATGTTGTACCGTGGGTCGTTCGATGTCTTGAACTTGTTCTCTATGTCGAACATAAGTTCGATATATTGAATACTACCCGTGGCTAATGAACTTTGCAAGCAAGCTTAGATGAATAATGCAGTGACCAATAATGCGCCACCGGAAGTCGGCGCCACCCTGCAGCGCCTGCGCCTGGCGCGCGGCCTGACGCTGGAAGACCTGTCGCGCATCGCCGGCGTGTCGAAATCGATGCTGTCGCAGATCGAGCGCGAGAAGGCCAATCCCACCATCGCCATCACGTGGCGCCTGGCGAACGCCCTCGGCGTGCAGATCGGCGAACTGCTGTCGTCCGAGGTGCGCACGACGGATACCATCCGCGTGGTCGAATCCCACGAGATCCCCACCCTGCCCGGCGCCCACGCCGGTTACTCGCTGCGCATCCTCGGCCCGATGGAACTGGCGGGCAAGTACGAGTGGTACGAACTGACGCTGCAGCCGGGCGGCGAACTGGCCTCGCAGGCCCACGATCCGGGCACCACGGAGCACCTGACCGTCATCACGGGGACGGTGGAACTGGAGGTCGGGGCGAACAAGAAGAAAATCAAGCACGGCGCCACCGCGCGCTATCCGGCCGACCAGGACCACGCGATCCGCAACGCCGGCAAGGCCGAGGCCAAGGCGGTGCTGGTGGTGGTGCACCGCTGAACCATCGGCGCCGGCTGCGCGCGCGTGTCAGCCGGCCAGGCCGGCCAGCAGCGCCACGACGCGTGTCGGCTTGACGACGTGGGCGTCGTTGCGCCAGCGCCGGCCCGGCGCGCAGCCGTGCCGCGACCTGGTAGCCGTCCAGGCCCGGCAGGCCGCTGTCGACGATCATCGCCAGTAGGTACGTGCGGATTTTCGTGCGCGGGAGAATGTCGCCGGCAACGAGGCCGGCGTACATTGGGACAAATCTGGTTGACAGTCCACATTCTGCACCGGGCGGGCCGGGAGGGCCGCCGGCGCAACGCCGCCGTCGCGGGCGGCGCGCACGATCACTGGCCGCCGGCGGCGACCGTTGCGCCCTGCTCCATCTTCAGCGCCTTCGTCAGGAAGCCCCAGCGATCGGCCACTTCCTCGATCTGCTTGCCGGTCGGCTTGCCGGCGCCATGGCCGGCCTTGGTGT
>DAMAFT010000992.1:0-1467 GCA_031995805.1 Massilia sp. | reverse complement strand
GAGGCGCCGTTCCCGTTCCCCATCCTCGACGTCGGCTGCGGCCCGGGCCGCGACCTGCGCACGTTCGCCGAACTCGGCCACCACGCCATCGGCCTGGACGGCAGCGCGCGCTTCGTCGGCATGGCGCGCGACTACAGCCATTGCGACGTCTGGCACCAGAACTTCCTCGACCTGCGCTTGCCGGCCTCGACCTTCGACGGCATCTATGCCAACGCCTCGCTGTTCCACGTGCCGCGCACCTGCCTGGCCAGGGTGCTGGGGGACCTGCACGCGGCGCTGAAACCGGGCGGCGTGCTGTTCAGCTCGAACCCGCGCGGCAACAACGAAGAAGGCTGGAACGGGCCGCGCTACGGCAGCTTCCACGACTATCCAGCCTGGGAAAGCTACCTGGTCGCCGCCGGCTTCCTCCCGCTGCACCATTACTACCGTCCGGACGGCTTGCCCCGCGAGGAACAGCCCTGGCTGGCCAGCGTCTGGCGCAAGCCTGTCCACAAGGAAATGTAACGGCTTGGTTAATTCGCGTACAGAATGATGATGGTCATCCGCTTATCCTGTACACATGCGGCTTCGACAGGAAGCAGCACTTCACTGACGAAAGGAGTTCATCATGAACAAGGACCAAGTCAAGGGTAAAGCCAAGGATATCGGCGGCAAGATCCAGGAAGAAGCAGGCAAGCTGGTCGGTAGCAGCGAGCAGCAAGCCAAGGGCCTGTCCAAGCAGGTCGAGGGCAAGACCCAGGAAAAGGTCGGCGACCTGAAGGACGCCGTCAACAAGGGCAACCGTTAAACCGGTTTTCCCTGGTCGGACAGCCGCCTGCGGGCGGCTGTTTTGTTATTGGGCGCCCTATGCCGCATGCCGCATGCAGCGCGATGAAGGACGAGATTGTGTGCGTGTTCTAACTGAGCAATATCGAGAAGGCTCTTATCATGAACACAAGACATCGCCAATCACGGCCGGTGTCACGCTCAATCAAGGAGAACACCATGAACAAGGACCAAGTCAACGGCAAACTGAAAGATATCGGCGGCAAGATCCAGGAAGAAGCCGGCAAGCTGGTGGGCAGCGAAGAGCAGCAGGCCAAGGGCCTGGCCAACCAGGTCGAAGGCAAGACCCAGGAAAAGCTGGGCAACCTGAAGGAATCGATCCACGACGCGACCAAGTAATCCGGTCCGCATGGAACGAAAAAGGCCGCCGGTGCGAACCGGCGGCCTTTTTGTCGCGTGGACGCTGTTGCCGTCCACGCCACATGCAGGAGCGGATTATTTCTGCCCGCCCTGCAGGTTCTTCTTCATGAACGCCTCGATCATGCCGTACACGTGGCGCTGGCCCGCGCGCGACGAGATGCCGTGCTTGGCGCCCGGGTAGGTCATCAGCTCGAACTGCACGTTGCGGTTCACCAGCGCGTCGATCATGCGCGTGGTGTTGGTGAACAGCACGTTGTCGTCGGCCATGCCGTGCACCAGCAG
>DAMAFT010000991.1:0-1476 GCA_031995805.1 Massilia sp. | reverse complement strand
AAGTTCGACGCCACCTATACGACCCCGGACCAGTCGCACGCGATGATGGAGCCGCACGCGTCCATCGCGGTGTGGAACGGCGACAAGCTGACGCTGTACACGTCGAACCAGATGATCAACTGGGGCAAGAAGGACCTGGCCAAGACGCTCGGCATCCCCGAGCAGAACGTGCGCCTGGTCTCGCCCTACATCGGCGGCGGCTTCGGCGGCAAGCTGTTCCTGCGCGCCGAGGCGCTGATGGCGGCGCTGGGCGCGCGCGCGGCGGGCCGCCCGGTCAAGGTGACGCTGCAGCGCGCCATCATGATGAACAACACCACGCACCGCCCGGCCACCATCCAGCGCATCCGCATCGGCGCCACGCGCGAGGGCCGCATCACGGCGATCGCCCACGAGAGCTGGTCCGGCGACCAGCCCGGCGGCCAGCCGGAAACGGCCGTGATGCAGACGCGCCTGCTGTACGCCGGCCAGCACCGGCTGACGCGCATGCGCCTGGCGACGCTCGACCTCCCCGAGGGCAATGCGATGCGCGCGCCGGGCGAGGCGCCGGGCCTGATGGCGCTGGAGATCGCCATCGACGAGATGGCGGAAAAGCTCAAGATGGACCCGGTGACCTTCCGCATCGTGAACGACACCACCGTGGACCCCGAGAAGCCGGGCCGCAAGTTCTCGCAGCGCCGCTTCGTCGACTGCATGCGCATGGGCGCCGAACGCTTCGGCTGGAACAAGCGCAACCCGGTGCCGGGCCAGGTGCGCGACGGCCGCTGGCTGGTGGGCATCGGCGTGGCCTCGGCGTTCCGCAACAACATCGTGTCGCCGTCGGCCGCGCGCGTGCGCCTGGGCCGCGACGGCCGCATCACGGTCGAGACGGACATGACCGACATCGGCACCGGCAGCTATACCATCATCGCCCAGACGGCGGCCGAGATGATGGGCGTGCCGCTCGAACGCGTCGACGTGCGCCTGGGCGACTCCGCGTACCCGGTCTCGGCCGGTTCGGGCGGCCAGTGGGGCGGCAACAGCTCGACGGCCGGCGTGTACGCGGCCTGCGTCAAGCTGCGCGAGGCGGTGGCGAAGAAGCTCGGCCTCGACCCGGCCGGCGCCGACTTCGCCGACGGCCAGGTGCGCGCCGGCGGCAAGGCGGTCGCGCTGCAGGATGCGTCGCGCGACGCCGACGTGGTCGGCGAGGACAAGATGGAGTACGGCGACCTCGACAAGAAGTTCCAGCAATCGACCTTCGGCGCCCACTTCGTCGAGGTGGGGGTGGACGCCGCCACCGGCGAGATCCGCGTGCGCCGCATGCTGGCCGTGTGCGCGGCCGGCCGCATCCTGAACCCGAAGTCGGCGCGCAGCCAGGTGATCGGCGCGATGACCATGGGCGTGGGCGCGGCGCTGATGGAAGACCTGGTGGTCGACAAGCGCATCGGCTTCTTCGTCAACCACGACCTGGCCGGCTACGAGGTGCCGGTGCATGCCGAC
>DAMAFT010000990.1:0-1477 GCA_031995805.1 Massilia sp. | reverse complement strand
GTGTGGGCGCCGGCTGCCAGCGCCTTCGAGATGTCGCCCGAGTAGCGGATGCCGCCGTCGGCGATACAGGGCACGCCCGTGCCTTCCAGGGCTTCGGACACGCTCGAGATCGCGTAGATCTGCGGCACGCCCACGCCGGCCACGATGCGGGTGGTGCAGATCGAACCAGGGCCGATGCCGACCTTGACGGCGTCCGCGCCGGCCTCGACCAGCGCACGCGCGGCCGCCGCCGTGGCGATGTTGCCGCCGATGACGTCGACTTGCGGGTAGTTATCCTTGATCCATTTCACGCGGTCGAGGATGCCCTGCGAATGGCCGTGGGCGGTGTCCACCACCAGGACGTCCACGCCGGCCTTCACCAGCAGTTCCACGCGCTCCTTGTCCTTCTCGCCCACGCCCACTGCGGCGCCCACCAGCAGCTTGCCCAGCGCATCCTTCGATGCGTTCGGGTGTTCGTGCGACTTCAGGATGTCCTTGACGGTGATCAGGCCGCGCAGTTCGAATTCGCCGTCGACGACCAGCACGCGCTCCAGGCGGTGCTTGTTCATCAGGCGCTTGGCTTCGTCCAGGTCGGCGTCTTCGTTGACGTACACCAGCTTGTCGCGCGGCGTCATCTTGCTGCGGACTTCCGCCTCCAGGTCTTCCTCGAACCGCAGGTCGCGGTTGGTGATGATGCCCACCACCTGCTTGCCTTCCACCACCGGGAAACCGCTGAAGCCGTGCTGGTGCTGCAGGGCGATCACGTCGCGGATCTTCATCGTCGGCGGGACCGTGATCGGGTCGCGCAGCACGCCGGCCTCGAAGCGCTTCACGCGCGCCACTTCGCGTGCCTGGTCGGCCGGACGCAGGTTCTTGTGGATGATGCCGATGCCGCCCTCTTGCGCCATCGCAATCGCGAGGCGGGCTTCGGTCACGGTGTCCATCGCGGCGGACAGCAGCGGAATGTTCAGCGAGATATTCCGGGTCAGCTTGGTACGCAGGGACGTGTTGGCCGGCAGGACGTTGGAGTAGGCAGGGACGAGGAGCACGTCATCGAACGTGAGTGCTTTCTGGAGGAGACGCATAGTTGATTTCCTATAGGCGCAAAAGCGAATTATACAGAAACTCCAGGAAAACGTCGCAGGCTTGCCAAGAAAGGCCCGGAATGCAGAAAACCATGCATTGACAGCCTCGGCCGGACATGGCGAAATCGAGGCTGCCACGCAAGGAAATCCATTGAAGCCATCGACCCTCTCCGCCGCCCTCGCGGCGCTGCTCCTGCTGGGCGCCCTCGCCCCGGCCCATGCCCAGTATTCCTGGATCGACGCCAAGGGCACGCGCGTGTTCTCGGACCGCCCGCCGCCGCCCGGCACGCCGGCGGCGCGCATCCTGAAGGCGCCGCGCGCCGCGCCGGTGGAACCGTACGGCCCCACCGCGCCCGCCGCGCGTCCCGCGGCCGCGCCGGCGCCGGCAACACCCGCGCAACCGTCGCTGGCCG
>DAMAFT010000989.1:0-1482 GCA_031995805.1 Massilia sp. | reverse complement strand
GGCAGCCTGGACAGCCTGCGCCCCGGTGCGTTCAACATCGTCATGGGCTATGCACTGGCGCGCGCGCTGGGCGTGGGCGTCGGCGACAAGGTCAACATGCTGCTGGCCCAGGGCACGATGACCCCGGCCGGCCTGGTGCCGCGCTCGCGCGTGTTCACCGTGTCGGGCATCTTCGAGGCCGGCCACTACGAGTTCGATTCCGCGATGGCCTTCATCGACATCGTCGACGCGCAGAAGATGGCGCGCCTGGACGCGCCGGCGGGCCTGCGCCTGCGCATCGCCGACATGCAGCGGGCGCCGCAGGTGGCGCAGCAGCTCAAGGCGTCGATGCCCGGCGACCTGGTGGTGCGCGACTGGTCGAAGCTGAACGCCAACTGGTTCGCCGCCGTGCAGACCGAGAAGCGCATGATGTTCATCATCCTGACCCTGATCATCGCCGTGGCCGCGTTCAACCTCGTGTCCACGCTCGTCATGACCGTCACCGACAAGCAGGCCGACATCGCCATCCTGCGCACGCTGGGCGCGTCGCCGCGCTCGATCATGAAGATCTTCATGATCCAGGACGCGCTGGTCGGCGTCATGGGCACCGTGCTGGGCGTGGCGTTCGGCGTGCTGGTGGCGCTCAACATCGACGTCATCGTGCCCTTCATCGAACACCTGCTGGGCGTGCAGTTCCTGTCCAGGGACATCTATCTGATCAGCGCGATCCCCTCGGACCTGCGCTGGCCGGACGTTTTCAAGATCGGCGGCGTCTCGGTGCTGCTGGCATTCGTCGCGACGGTCTACCCGAGCTTTGCTGCGTCGCGCGTCAAACCGGCGGAGGCCCTGCGTTATGAATAATCCTGTCATCGAACCCGTCCACACCGTCGCCGCCGGCGCGCCGGTGCTGGCCTGCCGCGGCGTCGGCAAGACCTTCCGCCAGGGCGACTATGCCGTGCAGGTGCTGGACAAGATCGACTTTTCCATCGGCCGCGGCGAGCGCGTCGCCATCATCGGCGCATCCGGCTCCGGCAAGTCGACGCTGCTGCACATCCTGGGCGGCCTCGACACCCCGTCCGCCGGCGCGGTGGCGCTGCTGGGCGAGGATTTCGCGGCGCTGTCGGAAACCCGGCGCGGCGAGCTGCGCAACACGTCGCTGGGCTTCGTCTACCAGTTCCACCACCTGCTGCCCGAATTCTCGGCGCTCGACAACGTCGCGATGCCTCTTCTTATCAGGCGCGTGAAGCGTGCCGACGCCGCGCGCCGCGCCGAGGCGATGCTGGCGCGCGTGGGCTTGACCAAGCGCGCCATCCACCGGCCGGGCGAGTTGTCCGGCGGCGAGCGCCAGCGCGTGGCCCTGGCGCGCGCGCTCGTCACGGAGCCGGCCTGCGTGCTGGCCGACGAACCGACCGGCAACCTCGACCACACCACCGCGCAGGGCATCTTCGACCTGATGCTGGAGCTGTCCAGGACGCTGGGCACCGCCTTCGTCATCGTCACCCA
>DAMAFT010000988.1:0-1484 GCA_031995805.1 Massilia sp. | reverse complement strand
GCGTGGAAGAACGCCGACATGGTGCTGCCGGTGACGCAGGTGCTGGGCGACATCGTGCGCTCCTACGGCGTCGACCCGCAGCGCATCGTGGTGATCCCGAACGGCATCAACGGCGAGCGCTTCGACCGCGCCCCCGACGTCGCGGCGGCCAAGCGCGCGCTCGGCCTGGAGGGACGCCTGGTGCTCGGCTTCACCGGTTTCGTGCGCGACTGGCACGGCCTGGACAAGGTGCTCGACCTGATCGCCGCCGACCCGCCGGGCTCGCCGCGCCACCTGCTGGTGGTGGGCGACGGCCCGGCGCGCGCCGGCCTGGAACGCCAGGCGCGCGCGCTGGGCATCGCGGAGCGCGTGACCTTCACCGGCATCGTCGGGCGCGACGACGTGGCGCGCCACGTGGCTGCCTTCGACATCGCCCTGCAGCCGGCGGTGGTGGCGTACGCCTCGCCGCTGAAACTGTTCGAATACCTGGCCCTGGGCAAGGCGATCGTCGGCCCGGCCCAGCCGAACATCGAGGAAATCCTGCGCCAGGACCACAATGCCGTGCTGTTCGACCCGGCCGACCCGGACGGGCTGGCGCGCGCCGTCAGCCGCCTGTGCGAGGACGCGGCCCTGCGCGCACGCGTGGCCGCGAACGCCCAGCGCACCATCGACGACATGGAACTGACCTGGGGCGCCAACGCGCGCAAGGTGGTCGGCCTGTTCGGAGCCCTGCGACCGCATGCGTGACATCGCCATCACCCTGGTCATCTTCGGTATCCTGCCGTTCGCCTTCAAGCGGCCGGCGATCGGGGCATTGCTGTTCACCTGGATCAGCCTGATGAACCCGCACCGGCTGGCCTACGGCTTCGCGAACACCTTCCCGTTCGCGGCGGCGATCGCCGGGGTCACCCTCGTCGGCCTGTTCACCAGCAAGGAGCCCAGGCGGCTGCCGATCACGCCGGTGACGGTGACCATGATGCTGTTCGCGGCGTGGATGACCTTCACCAGCCTGTTCGCGCAGGAGCCGACCCTGGTGTGGCGCGAATGGGATCGCGTCAGCAAGACCTTCCTGATGGTCCTCGTCACGATGATGGTGCTCAACAACACGCGCGACCTGAAGCTCTTCGTCTGGGTCGTCGCCATGTCGCTCGGCATCTTCGGCCTGAAGGGCGGCCTGTTCACGCTGGCCTCGGGCGGCCACTTCCGCGTCTACGGCCCGGAAGGCAGCTACATCGCCGAGAACAACGGGATGGCGCTGGCGCTGGTGACGACGCTGCCGCTGATCTGGTACCTGCGCAGCCAGGTGACGAACAAGTGGATCACGCTGGGCCTGACGGCGATGACGGCATTGACTGCCGTCTCGGTGGTCGGCTCGTACTCGCGCGGCGCCCTGGTCGGCGGCGTCGCCATGATGTTCTTCCTGTGGTGCCACAGCCAGAAGAAGGCGCAGACCGCGGTGATCCTGCTGGCCGTGGTGGCGCTGATCGCGGCCGTGATGCCGGAAG
>DAMAFT010000987.1:0-1492 GCA_031995805.1 Massilia sp. | reverse complement strand
TGATCGTCAACGCCGTGCCGCCCAGCGCCGAAGTGTCGGACGTGGCCAATGCCGTGCTGGACGGCACCGACGCCGTGATGACCTCGGCCGAGACCGCATCGGGCAAGTACCCGGTCGAAACCGTCGAGATGATGTCGGCGATCTGCGTGGAAGCCGAGCGTTCCGAGTACAACAAGCTGGAAGCCGACTTCCTCAACGTGCAGTTCACCCGCATCGACCAGTCGATCGCCTACGGCACGCTGTTCACCGCGCACCACCTGCGCGTGAAGGCGATCGTGGCGCTGACCGAGTCGGGCTCGACTGCGCTGTGGATGAGCCGCCACTCGATCGACACCCCGATCTACGCGCTGACCCCGTCGCAGACGACGCAGCGCAAGGCGTCGCTGTACCGCAACGTGCAGGCGTTCCACCTGCTGCAGGAAGGCGGCAGCCATGCCGTGCTGCGCAAGGCCGAGGAACTGCTGATGCGTGAAGGTGTCGTACGCAAAGGCGACCTGATCGTCGTGACCTGGGGTTCCCCGATGGGCCAGGCCGGCGGTACCAATGCACTCAAAATCGTCCGCGTGGGCGATCTGGATCAAACGGGAGCGTAACAAACCGTAGCGAGCACCGCATGCACTCCGGCCGGACGCGCCGGGGTGCGAGCGCAGCTGGTTTGGAAGGCTTCCGTACCAGCAATGAACCGTCATTCCCGCCTGCGCAGGGATGACGGTTCGTTGCTGTCGTACTAGTTTTTTTATTGTATGGAGCTAAACCATGGCACTCGTATCATTGCGTCAACTGCTGGACCACGCCGCCGAACACGGCTACGGCCTGCCGGCGTTCAACGTCAACAACCTGGAGCAGGTGCAGGCCATCATGGCCGCGGCCGACGCCACCGGCAGCCCGGTCATCATGCAGGCCTCGGCCGGCGCCCGCAAGTATGCCGGCGAAGCCTTCCTGCGCCACCTGATCGACGCCGCCGTCGAAGCCTATCCGCACATCCCGGTCGTCATGCACCAGGACCACGGCCAGTCGCCGGCGGTCTGCATGGCCGCGATCCGTTCCGGCTTCAGCTCCGTCATGATGGACGGCTCGCTGGAAGCGGACGGCAAGTCGGTCGCCTCGTACGAGTACAACGTCGAGGTGTCGAAGGAAGTCGTCAAGTTCGCGCACTCGATCGGCGTCACCGTCGAAGCCGAACTGGGCGTGCTCGGTTCGCTGGAAACCATGAAGGGCGACAAGGAAGACGGCCACGGCGCGGACCGCACCATGACCCGCGAAGAGCTGCTGACCGACGTGGCGCAGGCCGCCGACTTCGTCGCGCGCACCCAGTGCGACGCGCTGGCCATCGCCATCGGCACTTCGCACGGCGCCTATAAATTCACGCGCAAGCCGACCGGCGACATCCTGGCCATCGACCGCATCAAGGAAATCCACGCGCGCATCCCCAACACCCACCTGGTGATGCACGGCTCGTCGTCGGTGCCGCAGGAACTGCTGGCCATCATCC
>DAMAFT010000986.1:0-1493 GCA_031995805.1 Massilia sp. | reverse complement strand
GGCGCCGGCGAAGGCGTCGGGGGCGCGCCCCGGGCGCAGCGTCAGGCCCGCCAGGTTGCGCCAGGTGGCGACCATGTCGACGATCGCGCAGGCGCCGGCCAGGAAGGTCAGGCCGAAGCCCAGGCCGAGGCTGTAGTTGATCGAGCCGACCAGCAGCACCAGCACCAGCAGGCCGAAGCCCAGGCCGGCGCGCGTGGGCACGATGTAGATGCGGCGCTGGCCGAGCACGACGTCGCCGCGGTCGCCGGCGGTGGCGCGCCGGCGCCAGGTGTCGCGCCACGACGCCAGCAGGCCGCGGCGCCGGCGCGCCGGCCGGTCCCCGCCTTCGGGCGGGGCGCTCGCCATCGCGGCCGCGCTGGTCTCGTTCATCGCTACACCGGTACCGATTTCTGCAGCTGCAGCACGAGGTCGCGGCTGGCGGCGGCGCCGTGCACCGACTTCAGCGGCCGCAGCCGGTGCGCGCAGACGGGCACCAGCAAGGCCTGGATGTCCTCGGGGATCACGTGGTCGCGTCCTTCCAGCGCGGCCCAGGCGCGCGCCGCCTGCAGCAGCGCCAGCGTGGCGCGCGGCGACAGGCCCTCGGCGAACAGCTGGCCCGAGCGCGAGGACCGGGCCAGCGCCAGCAGGTAGTCGACCAGCGCGCCCGAGGCGTGGATGCCGCGCAGCGCGCGCTGGGCTTCCAATAAGTGTTCCGGCCGCATCACGGGTTCCAGCGTCCTGAGCATGGCGCGCCGGTCCTCGCCCATCAGCAGGGCGCGCTCGGCGGCGGCGTCCGGATAGCCGAGCGACAGGCACATCAGGAAGCGGTCGAGCTGGGATTCCGGCAGCGGGAAGGTGCCGACCTGGTGCGCCGGATTCTGGGTGGCGATCACGAAGAAGGGCTCGGGCAGCGCGCGGGTGGCGCCGTCGGCCGTGACCTGGCGTTCCTCCATCGCTTCCAGCAGGCCCGACTGTGTCTTGGGCGTGGCGCGGTTGATCTCGTCCGCCAGCAGCACCTGGGTGAAGATCGGGCCGGGGTGGAACATGAAGCCGTTCTTTTCGCGCTCGTAGACGGAGATGCCGGCCACGTCGGCGGGCAGCAGGTCGCTGGTGAACTGGACGCGGTTGAACTGCAGCCCCAGCGTGAGCGCCAGCGCGTGCGCCAGCGTGGTCTTGCCGACCCCGGGCACGTCGTCGATGAGGAGGTGGCCGCCGGCCAGCAGGCAGGCCAGCGCCAGCCGCACCTGCTGGTCCTTGCCGACCACGACCTGGCTGACCTGGCGCGCGGCGGCATGCAATTGGTTGAACATGATGGCTTCCTGTCGTGGTTCTCGGTGCGATGTGCACAAGGGTGGTGCACATGGTAGATTAGCGCCATCGGCAATCTTTTTACTCCAGCATCAACACATGCTGCTCCGGCGATTTTATGCGAGATCGGCATGCGCGGGGCGTTACGGATGAGCGCAGGACACCACCAGCAAGCATGAGCACAGCAATCTACAGCCACCCGGACT
>DAMAFT010000985.1:0-1504 GCA_031995805.1 Massilia sp. | reverse complement strand
CGCTGGCGTTTTCGACGCGCCAGTCGGCCACGGCCGCCACGCCGACGAAGACGTGCTGGCCGGGCACGGCCGCCATCGCCGCGTCCAGCATCTGGCGCGCGCTGGTGACGTCGATGCGGCGCACGCCATGCGGCGCGGGCAGGGCGGTGGGGCCGGACACGAGCGTCACCTCGGCGCCGGCCTCGCGCGCGGCGCGCGCCACCGCATACCCCATCTTGCCCGAAGACAGGTTGGTGATGCCGCGCACCGGGTCGATGGCCTCGTAGGTCGGGCCGGCCGTGATCAGGACGCGCTTGCCGGCCAGGACCTTGGGCTGGAACACGGCCACCAGTTCTTCCAGCAGCTCGTCCGGCTCGAGCATGCGGCCCATGCCGGTCTCGCCGCAGGCCTGGGACCCGGCGGCCGGGCCGAGGATCCACGCGCCGTCCTCGCGCAGCTGCGCGACGTTGCGTTGCGTCGGCGGTTTTTCCCACATCTCGACGTTCATCGCCGGCGCCACCAGCAGCGGCACGTGGTGAGGGCGCGCCAGGCACAATGTCGACAGCAGGTCGTCGGTGGCGCCGTGCGCCAGCTTGAACAGGAAGTCGGCGGAGCAGGGCGCGACGAGGATGGCGTCGGCGTCGCGGGTCAGGTCGATGTGCGCCATGTTGTTGGGCACGCGGCCGTCCCACTGGTCCGTGAAGACGGTACGGCCGGACAGCGCCTGCATCGTCACGGTGCCGATGAAGTGGGTGGCGGCCTCGGTCATCACGACCTGCACGCTGGCGCCTTCCCTGGCCAGCGCGCGGCACAGCTCCGCGGCCTTGTAGCAGGCGACGCCGCCGGACAGGCCGAGGACGATCTTCTTGCCTTTCAGGTCCATGGTCATGTTGCCTCCTTGTTTGCTCGGTGCTTGCTCAGTGTTTGCTCAGTGTTTATTCACGCGCCGCAGCTCGTCGACGATGAACAGGATGGCGCCGATGGTGATGGCCGTGTCGGCGATGTTGAATGCCGGGAAGTGGCCGACGCCGGACAGGTAGAAATCGAGGAAGTCGATCACGTGGCCGTACATCAGGCGGTCGACCAGGTTGCCCAGCGCGCCGCCCATGATCAGCGCCAGCGCCCAGCAGAACATGCGCTGCCCGGCGTGCTTGCGCAGCAGGTAGAGGATGAAGCCGACGGCGACGATCGCGATGGCGGCGAAGAAGTAGCGCTGCCAGCCGCCCTGGTTGGACAGGAAGCTGAACGCCGCCCCGGGATTGTAGGCGAGCACGAGGTTGAAGAAGCTGGTGACCGGCTTTTCCTCGCCGTGCACGAACAGGCGGACGATGGTGATCTTGCTGATCTGGTCGAGCAGGATCACGATGAAGGCGATCCCGATCCACGGTGCGAGGCTGGGACGCGAGGAGACGGCGGAGAACGTCGGTTTCTTTTTGGTGGCCATGTCGATGAGGATGATGGATGGAAGGCGGCCGGCCCCGCCGCCGTGTACCGCGGCGGGGCCGGCCCGGGCGCCGCTCAGGCG
>DAMAFT010000984.1:0-1508 GCA_031995805.1 Massilia sp. | reverse complement strand
CTGCCCAGTACGTCGCCTCGCACCCGGGCGAAGTCTGCCCGGCCAAGTGGAGCGAAGGCGCCGAGACCCTGAAGCCGTCGCTGGACCTGGTCGGCAAGATCTAAGCATCGCCCGATCGCTGCGGGCCGAACCGGTCGGCCCGCAGGCAGCACCGTAGTACCAGGCATCGGCCGCCCGCCTCCGCGGGGCTGGCCGCCGGTGTCCCCGCCTTGCGCCCGACGTCGCACGATCCCGCCACTGGCCTGGCAGGCGATCAAACTAGTCGATTTTTTGAGATTCGCCAGATTGTCTACTTTGATTGATGCGCCGGGGCCCCGCCTCGCCGTTTGAAGACCACTTACGCCTGAAGGAATACGACAATGCTCGACCAAGACATGAAGACCCAACTGGGCGCCTACCTGCAACGCGTGCAGCAACCGTTCGAGATCGTCGCGTCGCTGGACGACAGCGGGACCTCGCGCCAGACCCGCGACCTGCTCGATACCATCCAGGGCCTGCGCGCCGACAAGATCAGCGTGCGCTACGACGGCAACGATGCCCGCAAGCCGTCGTTCTCGCTGCAGCGCGCCGGCACCGACATGAACCTGCGCTTCGCCGGCCTGCCGCTGGGCCACGAATTCACTTCGCTGGTGCTGGCCCTGCTGTGGACCGGCGGCCACCCGCCCAAGGTCGAGCAGGACGTGATCGACAACATCAAGGCGCTCGACGGCGACTACAATTTTGAGATGTACATGTCGCTGACCTGCCATAACTGCCCGGACGTGGTGCAGGCGCTGTCGCTGATGGCGATCCTGAACCCGAAGGTCAAGACCACCGTGATCGAGGGCGGCGCCTACCAGAAGGAAGTGGAAGCGCGCCAGGTGATGGCCGTGCCGATGGTGTTCCTGAACGGCGAACTGTTCGGCTCGGGCCGCATGATGATCGAGGAGATCGTCGCCAAGCTCGACACCGGCGCCGGCGCCCGCGACGCCGCCAAGCTGAACGCCAAGGATCCGTACGACGTGCTGATCGTGGGCGGCGGCCCGGCCGGTTCGGCCGCCGCCGTGTATGCGGCCCGCAAGGGCATCCGCACCGGCGTCGCCACCGGACGCATGGGCGGTCAGGTGAACGACACCATGTCGATCGAGAACTACATCTCGGTGCTGGAAACCGACGGTCCCAAGTTCTCGGCCGCGCTGGAAGCCCAGGTGCGCCACTACGGCGTCGACGTGATGACCCAGCAGGAAGCCGCGCAGATCATCGCGCCGTCGCAGCCGGGCGAACTGGTCGAGGTGCGCTTCGCCAGCGGCGGCTCGCTGAAGTCGAGCACCGTGATCCTGTCGACCGGCGCGCGCTGGAGGAACGTCAACGTGCCGGGCGAGCAGGAATACAAGAACGCCGGCGTCAACTATTGCCCGCACTGCGACGGCCCGTTGTACAAGGGCAAGCGCGTCGCCGTGATCGGCGGCGGCAACTCGGGCGTGGAAGCGGCGATCGACCTGGCCGGCATCGTTGAGCACGTGACGCTG
>DAMAFT010000983.1:0-1509 GCA_031995805.1 Massilia sp. | reverse complement strand
TTCGTTTCAACCAGAAGCTGGACAACGCCTATTACCATCGCAGTCTTTCCGCCAGCGACGTCATCGACGGGAAGGCCAGCAATCCGCAATCGCAGTTGCTGGTGCGCACGATCACGTCCGCGGCGGCCAATCCCTGAGCCTTCCCGGCCGACGGCGCCGGGAGCCGCGCGGGATGCCTCCCGCTTTCTCGACGACAGGCCGGAATGACGTATTCCGGCGCATCGCATCCACCGACCGAACCGCTGCGCATCCATGACGCTGCCTGCCATCCATCGCGTGACCGCCCTGCTGCTCGTTCTCGCCCATGCGCTTGGCGGCGCGGCCCCCGGACCGCGCGCCACGGGGCGCGACACCGCGCCGGCTCCACTGCCAGCGCAGACCGCGCCGTCCGGGCAGGCTTCGCCGGCACGGTCCGCGCTGCCCTGGCTGGACAACGGCGGCACGTTGGCGCGCCGCGCCGTGGAACTGCTGCGCGACGCGCCGTCCGACGGCCTCGATTCGTCCACCTACGGTGCGGAAGAACTGGCACGCCGGCTGGACGGCCCGCTCGATGGCCCGGAAGCCGCGGCCTTCGAACGCGACATCGACGGTGCAATGGCGCGCTTCTTGAACGATTTGCATAGCGGCCGCGTCGACGCCGGCTACCGCGCTTCGGACCGGCCGGCGCCCGACTTCGATGCCGGACGGCTGCTCGCCGCGGCAAGCCGGAACGGACGGCTCGGCCAGGTCGTCGACGCCGCCGCGCCGCCGCTGGCCTTGTACCGGCGGGTCAAGCAGAGCCTGGCGCAATACCGCGCGCTCGCACGCGCCTATCCCGAATGGCCTGCGCTGCCGGCTGTCCCGCGCCACGGCATCGCTGCGGGCGGCCCCTACGCCGGCGCCGCAATGCTGCGCCAGCGCCTGCAGCTGCTGGGCGACCAGGATCCGGAAGCCGCTGTAGCGAACGGCAGCGACAGCGTGTACACGGAGGAACTGGCGTCCGCGGCCAGGCGCTTCCAGGCGCGGCACGGACTCGCCCCTGACGGGGTGCTCGGGCCGGGTACCCTCGCTGCCCTGTCCGTGCCGTTGAGGCAACGCGTCGCCCAGCTCGCGCTGACGCTGGAGCGCCTGCGCTGGCTGCCGCCGCTGCCGCGCGGACGCATCGTCGCGGTCAACCTGCCGGCCTACCGCCTGTGGGCCTTCGACACGACCCGCGGCGCGGCCGAGCCGGTACTCGAGATGCGCGTGATCGTCGGCACTGCCCTCGCGACGCAAACGCCCCTGTTCGTCGGCCGGATGCAGTACCTCGAGATCAATCCGTACTGGAACGTCCCCCACAGCATCGCGGCTGGCGAGATCGCGCCCAGGCTCACGCGCGATCCGCGCTACCTGCGACGCAACGACATGGAGTTGGTATCGGCCGCGGGCGGGATCGTGGCGGAGACACCGGATGCCCCGGCGGCGCTGCGCGCCGGCACATTGCGGGTGAGGCAGCGTCCCGGTCCCGGCAACGTGTTGGGTGCGCTCAAG
>DAMAFT010000982.1:0-1512 GCA_031995805.1 Massilia sp. | reverse complement strand
GAAGTCGTCGGTGTCGGGATGGACGTGCCAGTGGTACTCGCCGCGCACCTTGACCACCATGACGTCGTGGCCGTTGAACAGGGAGACGGTGCGCGGCTGCCAGGCGTCGTCGAAGGTGGACAGCTTGGCGTGCAGGTCGATCGGTGCGGTCATGAGGATTCCCGTGGAGTGAAAACGCCATGATGCCGGCGCGGCCGCCATCCGGTCTTGTACAATCCTTGCATGTCCATCCGCTCCGCCCCCGCCGCCAGCGCGGCCAACCTGGCCAGCTTCGCGCCGCTCGCGGACGGGGTCACGCTGATGCGCGCCAGCTTCGCCGACCATGCCTTCGAGCGCCACAGCCACGACTGCTTCGCCGTCGGGACCACGCTGCACGGCATCCAGCGCTTCCGCTGCCGCGGGCACGGCCATGACAGCCTGCCGGGCGACCTGGTCCTGTTCAATCCCGACGAAGACCACGACGGCCATCCCGGCAGCGATGCCGGCTTCCGCTACGCGATCTGGTACCTGCCCGAGGCGTTCCTGCGCAGCTGCCTGGACGACGACGCCGGCGGCGCACGCGGCCTGCCCTATTTCGCCGCGCCGCACGTCACCGACCCGGCTGCCGCGGCGGCGTTCGCCGCGCTGACGCGCGAACTCCTGGCCGCGCCGTCCGAGACGCTGCGCGCCGAGTCGCTGATGCGCGGCCTGCTCGGCCGGCTGCTGGCGCGCCACGGCGAACGGCCGCCGGCCACCACGCTGCCGGCACGGGGCGCGGGCAATGCGCACCTGGTGCGGGTCAAGGACTACATCCGCGCCCATTTCCGGCGCGACCTCGACAGCGCCGAACTGGCGGCGGTGGCGAACGTGTCGCGCGCGCACCTGAACCGTTCCTTCAATGCAGCCTTCCACACCCCGCCCCATGTGTTCCTGAACACCGTGCGCATCCGCCATGCGCAGGCGCTGATCCGGCGCGGCATGGCGCTGGCGGACGTGGCGGCCGAATGCGGATTCGCCGACCAGAGCCACCTCACGCGGCGCTTCAAGGGCTGCGTGGGCGTGACGCCGGCCCAGTGGCGCCGGATGGTGGCCGGGGTCAGTACGGATTCCCGCCGATGCCCAGCCTGACCTGCCACAGCGCCCGGGCCCCCGTGATGTACAGCGTGCGCCCGTCGGCGCCGCCGAAGGCCGCGTTGGTGACGTTGGCGTCGACGCGGATCGTGGCAAGTTCCTTCCCCGCCGGCGAGAACACGCGCACGCGCCTGGCGCCGTGCTCGGTCACGTACAGGTTGCCCTGGCAGTCGACCGCGAAGCCGTCCGGGCCGTCCAGGCCGGTAACCAGGTCGTGGCCCGGCAGCCTGGCCGCTCCGGCCTCGACCGGATAGGCGCGCAGCACGCCGTCCAGCGCGCCCACGTACAGCGTGGCGCCGTCCGGCGACAGGGCGATGCCGTTCGGGTTCTTGCGGCTGCCGTCGACCAGCGTGACGACGCCGTCGGTGCCGACCCGGTACACGCCGGTGACCGGTTGGCGCC
>DAMAFT010000981.1:0-1513 GCA_031995805.1 Massilia sp. | reverse complement strand
CCCCGATGGGCGAGGACGGCGATTCGCAGCTGGGCGACTTCATCGAGGACAACGCTACCCTGGCGCCGCTGGAAGCCGCGATGCATGCGTCGATGCGCGGCGTGATCAAGGAAGTGCTCGATTCGCTGACGCCGCGCGAGGCGAAGGTGCTGCGCATGCGCTACGGCGTGGAAATGTCGAACGACCACACGCTGGAAGAAGTCGGCAAGCAGTTCGACGTCACCCGCGAGCGCATCCGCCAGATCGAGGCGAAGGCGATGAGCAAGCTGCGCCAGCCGTCGCGCTCGGACAAGCTGAAGACCTTCCTGCAGAACCAGTAACCGCAGGCCGGCATCCCGGCGCATCGCCGGGTCCGCATGAAGCTCCCCGCACCGCAAGGTCCGGGGAGCTTTTTCTTTGGCGTGTGCTGCGCCATGTGGGAATCGGAGAGAATCGAGCAATGCGTATTTGTACGCATTTGTTTCAAGTTTGCAAAATTCTTTTGTTACCGTTTTGTATCTCTGTCTTTTGCATGCAATCCGGTCACGTTACAATCGGCCCCTTCGCCGCCACCATTTCCTAGTGGCATTCTTTATTTCAATAAAGAGAATAATCATGTCTGACGAACAATCCCCACAACGTCGGCGCCTCATCAAGAGCCTCATGTTCGTGCCGATGGGCGTCGGTGCCGCCGGCGCCCTGCAGGGCGGCCTGAAGTCCGCGGATGCGGCCGCCACGGCCGCGCCCGAAGGCAAGCCCGATGCCTATACCCCGTCCTATTTCACCGCCGACGAATGGCGCTTCCTGACCAATGCCGTGGATCGGCTGATCCCGCACGACGAGCATGGTCCGGGCGCGGTCGAGCTGGGCGTGCTGGAATTCCTCGACCGTCACATGCAGACGCCGTACGCGGCCGGCAGCATCTGGTACATGCAGGGCCCGTTCATGGAAGCCCCGGCCGAGTTCGGCTACCAGGGCAAGCTGCCGCTGAAGGATATCCTGCGCGTCGGCATCAAGGCGTTCGACAACTACTGCGCCAGGAACTTCGGCGGCAAGAAATTCGCCGACCTGGACAAGGTCCAGCAGGAAGCCCTGCTCAAGGATTGCGAGGGCGGCAAGCTGAAGTTCGACGACATCTCGTCGAAGATCTTCTTCGCCAACCTGCTGACCGAGACCCGCAACGGCTATTTCTCGGATCCCAAGCACGGCGGCAACAAGGGCATGGGCGCGTGGAAGATGATCGGCTACCCGGGCATGCGCGCCGATTACCTCGACTGGGTCGAGGTGCGCGACAAGCCGTATCCGATCGGACCGGTCGATCTCGCAGGACGGAGGGGGTAACACAGAATGACAATCGTAAAGAACAAAGTCGACGCCGTGATCGTCGGCGCCGGCTGGACCGGCTCCATCCTGGCCAAGGAACTCACGGACCAGGGCCTGAACGTGGTCTGCCTGGAACGCGGCCCGGACCGCGACACCGTGCCCGATTTCGCGTATCCGCGCGTGGTCGACGAACTCGAAGGCTCGGTGCACC
>DAMAFT010000980.1:0-1513 GCA_031995805.1 Massilia sp. | reverse complement strand
ACGAGACCGACAACGGCTTCAAGTACGAGAGCGTGCAGTTCGGCCTGAACGGCGCGGCGTACTTCGCGCGCCTGTCGCACAAGTTCTAAGCACGAACGTCGTCCCCGCGCAGGCGGGGACGACGGGCAGTTGATGTTGCGAACCTCACGTATCTCCCCGGCATCATCCCTCATCCCACGCCAACGTGAAATCGCATCCCGAACGGATGTGTTATGTTGATCGCGCCACCGCGACCAACCCACGTGGATCCATGCCCGAACAGCTCGCCGACACCGCCCCGCCCGCCTCCGTGCGCCATCCCGCCACGGACCTGTCCCCCGCCCGCTTCTGGCTCCTGTGCGCCCTGGTGGCGCTGTTCGCACTGTTCCTGCGCCTGCCCACGCTGGCCAGCCGCTCGCTGTGGCTGGACGAGACCTACAGCGCCTGGTTCGCGGCCGTGCCCCTGCGCGAACTGTGGACCAGCGTGCCGCTGTACGAGACCCATCCGCCGTTCTACTACACGCTGCTCAAGGGCTGGACCGCATTGTTCGGCCGGAGCGAGGCGGCGATGCGCAGCCTGTCGGTGCTGGCCGGCGTGCTCACCGTGTTCCTGCTGCCGGCCTGCGCGCGCCTGGCGCGCCTGGGCGGCCGGGCCGAGCGCGTGGCACTGCTGGCCGCGCTGTTCCTGGCCATGAACGCCTACGCCATCAATTTTTCCCAGCAGGCGCGCCCCTACGCCCTGCAGGCGCTGAGCGGCGGCCTGGCCGTATTCTGCGCGGCCATGCTGGTGCGCGATCTGGCGCATGCGCCGGCGCGGCCGCAAGGGCGCCTGCGCGCATGGATCGTGGGCCTGGCGCTGTCGGCCGGCGTCATGCTGTGGCTGCACAACACCGGCATCTTCGCCGCCTTCGGCATCTGGACCGGCATGACGGCCGCGCTGCTGCTGGCCGTGCCCGGCCCGCGCATACGGCAGGCGCTGGCCCTCGCCGCGGCCGGCACCGGCGCCCTGCTCGTATGGTCGCCGTTCATCCCGATGCTGGTGCAGCAGAACGCGGCGATGGCGCACCTGTCGTACTGGATCCGCTTCAAGCCCGCCAACACCATCGCCGCCTGGAGCGTGATCAGCGGCGCGCCCGTCATGCACTATCCCGTCGCGCTGCTGGTGCTGCTCGGCTTCGCCTGGCTGTGGAAGCGCGCGCGCCCGCAGTTCTGGCTGCTGGGCTGCGTGCTCGCCCTGCCGATCCTGGCGCTGGCCGCCTACAGCCTGCTGGTCAAGCCGGTATTCCTGTCGCGCCTGTTCGAGTGGCTGGCGCCGCTGGGCATGGTGCTGGCGGCGCTGGGCGTGTTCGCGCTGCCGGCGCGCTGGCGCCCGGCGGCCATCGCCGTCATCCTGGCCCTGTCGGCGTATTCGGTGGCGAACTTCTACCGTTCGCAGACCGAGAACTGGCGCGAGATGCTGGCCGGCCTGGCGCACGACACCCGCCCGGGCGACCTGGTGCTCGCCTTCCCGAACGAAGTGCAGATGCCCGTCACC
>DAMAFT010000979.1:0-1514 GCA_031995805.1 Massilia sp. | reverse complement strand
CAGCCTGGCTAAATTGCCTGTCGGTATCATTTCCATAGGATAATATCGGTTCCGCCCATGCCGGCCGTTCGAACCGATAGACATCCATGAACCATATTTACCGCCTCGTCTGGAACAAGAAACGCAACATGCTGGTGGCCGTCGCCGAAACGGCGAGCGCGCACGGCAAGGATGCTTCCGGAGAGACGACGGCCGGCGCCGCTGGCGGGGGCGGGGGCGCGGGCGCGGCTGTCCTCGGTGCGCGCACGCTGATGGCGGCGGCGCTGTGCGCCTTGTTCCCGTTGGCGGCAATCGCCCAGGAAGTCGATCGCGAGATTCTCCCCAGTGCCCAGCAATCGCTGTATGACAGCGATGGCTCCAATGCGGCGGCCGCCAACTGGAAGCTGCGCAACGACGGCGTGCTCGACATCGGCGCCACCGACGCCGGCACGCAGTTGCTGACGCTGTCCGGTTCCGGCACGGTGCTGCTGGGCGAACGTTCGCTGACGCTGACCTCGGCCCGCGGCGACAACGAAGGCTTTTACGTCGGCACGCTGCAGGGCAGCGGCGGCCTCGCCATCGACGGCGGCTACGAGATCCTGGGCGGCGCCAACACCTATCTCGGGTCGACCACGGTCGCCAGCGGGGCCACGCTGGCCCTGTCCGGCTCGGGCAGCATCGCACTGTCGAGCGGCCTGTCCAACGACGGCGTCTTCGACGTGACCGCCGTCAACGACGGCGCGCGGGTGCGCTCGCTGGCCGGCTCCGGCACCGTGCTACTGGGCGGGCAGGACCTGAGGCTGACGCAGGCCGGCGGCACCTACGCCGGCACCATCGACGGCGGCGGCGGGCTGCACGTCGCGGCCGGCACCGAAGTGCTCAGCGGTGCGAATACCTACTACGGGGCGACGACCATCGCGCAGGACGGCGCCCTGGTCCTGTCGGGCAGCGGCAGCATCGCTTATTCGAGCGGCGTCGCCAACAACGGCGTGTTCGACATCGCCGCCAGCGCCGCCGGCGCCGAGATCCGGAGCCTGTCCGGGTCCGGGTCGGTGCTGCTGGGTGGCCAGACGCTGACCCTGTCCGGCGCCTACCAGGAATTCGCCGGGGTCGTCGATGGCGCGGGCGGCCTGGCCGTCAACGGCGGCAATCAGGCGCTGGGCGGCAGCAATACCTACACGGGCGCCACGGTCATCGGCGAATACGGCACGCTGGCACTGTCCGGTTCGGGCAGCATCGCGTTGTCCGCCGGCGTGGACAACCAGGGCGTGCTCGATACCACCGCGGCAACGGCCGCTACCCACTTGCAATCGCTGTCCGGTTCCGGGACGGTGATGCTGGGCAGCCAGGACCTGGTGCTGACGCAGGCCGGCAGCGCGTCCGACGGCATCTACGCCGGCAAGATCGAGGGCAATGCCGGCCTGCACGTCGCCGGCGGCACCGAAGTCCTCAGCGGGGAGAACACCTATTACGGTGCGACGAAGATCGCGCAGGACGGTTCGCTGGTCCTGTCGGGCAGCGGCAGCATCGCGCAT
>DAMAFT010000978.1:0-1517 GCA_031995805.1 Massilia sp. | reverse complement strand
GCAGGTATTCGAACAGCGCGATGCCCCAGCTGATCAGGGCCGCCACGTACCAGGCCTTGTTCGACAGGTTCTTCAGGTGGCCGTACCACGCGAAGGTCATGAACACGTTGGACAGCACCAGCAGGCCGCCGGTCTGGACGATGACGGGAATCTGCATTCAGTCTAGCCTTTCGATGGATTGGCCGGCCACGCCCGGCAGCAGCGACGCCACCGTGCCGCGGCCGGGAATGCGCAGCTCGGGCGCCAGTTCGGCCAGCGGCGCCAGCACGAAGGCGCGCTCGTGCAGGCGCGGGTGCGGCACCAGCAGCGTCGGCGCATCGTGGATGACCTGGTCGCCGTACAGCAGCAGGTCGAGGTCGAGGGTGCGCGGCGCGTTGCGGTAGGGGCGCTCGCGGCCGTGCGCCAGTTCGATGTCCAGCAGCGCCTGCAGCAGCGCATGGGCGTCGAGCCCGGTATCGATGGCGGCCACGGCGTTGACGTAGTCGTCGCCCGAGGAATCGACCGGCGCCGTGCGGTACAGTGCCGAGGTGCCGACGAAGCGCGTGTCGGGCAGGCGCCGCAGGCGCGCGACGGCGTCGAGCACGTTGGCGCGCGCGTCGCCCAGGTTGGCGCCGATGCCGATCCAGGCGATCATTCGTCGCCCGCGCCCTGGTCGCCCGACGCGGCGCTGCCGACCGCCTCGCCTTCGCCGGCCTTGCGCGGGCCGCGGCGGCGCGGGCGCTTCTTGGCGCCGGCCGGCGCGGTCTCGCGCGCCGAGGTGACCAGGCGCTCGCGCTCGGCCACGTCGCCGGCGTAGAAGGTGGTCCACCAGTGGCCGACGTCGGCATCGAGCTCGCCCGATTCGCAGCGCAGCAGCAGGAAGTCGAAGCCGGCGCGGAAGCGCGGATGCTCCAGCAGTTTATAGGGCGCCTTGCCGTTGCGGCGTTCGAAGCGCGGCTGCATGGCCCAGATGTCGCGCATGTCGGTGGCGATGCGGCGCTGCAGGGCCAGCTTGTCGGTCTGGTTGTCGAGCACGTCGTCGGCCGCCAGGTGCAGTGCGGGAATCGGCGACTCGCCGGCGGCGCGGTAGGCGTTCCACTTTTCCAGCACCTGGTGCCACAGCAGCGAGGCGAACAGGAAGCCCGGCGAGACGCCCTTGCCGGCGCGCACGCGCGCATCGGTGGAGTCCAGCGCCAGCGTGACGAACTTCATGCCGATCGGCTGTTCCAGCACCACGTCCAGCAGCGGCAGCAGGCCGTGGTGCAGGCCGGACGAGCGCAGCTCCTTCAGGCAGGCCAGCGCGTGGCCGCTCATCAGGAGCTTGAGCATCTCGTCGAACACGCGCGCGGCCGGCACGTTGTTGATGAGCGGGGCCATGACCGGGATCGGCGCGCGCGTGGCCGGCTCGATCGTGAACTGCAGCTTGGCGGCGAAGCGCACCACGCGCAGCATGCGCACCGGGTCTTCGCGGTAGCGCGCTTCCGGCTGGCCGATGATGCGCAGGATCTTCGCGCGGATGTCCTCGATGCCGCCGTGGT
>DAMAFT010000977.1:0-1519 GCA_031995805.1 Massilia sp. | reverse complement strand
CCAGTTCTCGGTCGTGATGGTGACCTCGATCGGCTTCTCGGCCTTCCTGGCGCTGTCGCTGACCCCGGCGCTGTGCGCGCACATGCTGAAACCCGTCGAAGCCGGCCACCACATGGACAAGAAGGGCTTCTTCGGCTGGTTCAACCGCAACTTCAGCGCCGGCGCCAAGCGCTATGAAGGCTTCGTCGCCAAGATCCTGAAGCGCGCCGGCCGCTGGATGGTCGTGTTCGCGGTACTGGTCGCCGTCGTCGGCTGGATGTTCACGCGCCTGCCGAACTCCTTCCTGCCGAACGAGGACCAGGGCTACGTGATCGCCAACATCCAGTTGCCGCCGGGCGCCACCGCCGAGCGTACCGGCACCGTGCTGCGCGCCATGGAAGACTACGTGCTCAAGCAGCCGGAAGTGGCCAACATGGTCGCCGTGACCGGCTTCTCGTTCTCCGGCCAGGGCCAGAACATGGGCCTCGCCTTCATCCCGCTGAAGCCGTGGGACGAGCGCAAGGGCCAGGGCCATGCCGCCCAGGACTTCGCCAACCGCGTGACGATGCACATGGGCGCGCTGCGCGACTCCTTCATCTTCGTGGTGAGCCCGCCGCCGATCCCCGAACTGGGTACCGGCACCGGCTTCTCGTTCCGCCTGCAGGACCGCGGCGGCAACGGCCACGCGGCGCTGGTGGCCGCGCGCAACCAGCTGCTGGGCATGGCGATGCAGAGCAAGGTGCTGACCGGCATGCGTCCGGAAGGCCTGGAAGACGCGCCGCAGCTGAAGCTGAACATCGACCGCGACAAGGCGCAGGCGCAGGGCGTGACCTTCGCCGCGATCAATACCGCGCTGTCGACTTCGCTGGGTTCGTCCTACGTGAACGACTTCCCGAACGCCGGCCGCCTGCAGCGCGTGATCGTGCAGGCCGACGCGCCGCAGCGCATGCAGCCGGACGACCTGCTGCACATCAATGCCCTGAACACCCAGGGCAAGCCGGTGCCCCTGTCGTCGTTCGCCAGCACCGAATGGGTGACCGGTCCGATGCAGACCATCCGCTACAACGGCTATCCGTCGATGAAGCTGACCGGCGAGCCGGCCCCGGGCTACTCGACCGGCCAGGCGCTGGACGAGATGCAGCGCCTGGCGGGCCAGCTGCCGGCGGGCTTCGCCTACGAGTGGACCGGCCAGTCGCGCGAGGAAATCCTGTCGGGTTCGACCGTGTTCATCCTGATCGGCTTCGCCCTGCTGGCCGTGTTCCTGGCCCTGGCCGCGCTGTATGAAAGCTGGTCGATCCCGGTGGCGGTGCTGCTGGTGGTGCCGCTGGGCGTGCTCGGCTCGCTGCTGGCGGCATCGATGCGCGGGCTGTCGAACGACGTCTACTTCAAGGTCGGCCTGATCACCATCATCGGCCTGGCCGCGAAGAACGCGATCCTGATCGTGGAATTCGCCAAGGACCTGCAGGCCGAGGGCAAGTCGCCGTTCGAGGCGGCGCTGGAAGCGGCGCACCTGCGCTTCCGCCCGATCATCATGACCTCG
>DAMAFT010000976.1:0-1521 GCA_031995805.1 Massilia sp. | reverse complement strand
GCGCTTGCCCTGCTCCGTCCCGAAATAGTCCTCGTTCATCTCGGTGGCGATGTAGCCGGGGCAGATGGCGTTGACATTGATGCCGTAGCGGCCCCATTCGACCGCCATCGCCTTGGTCATCTGCACCACGCCGGCCTTGCTCATGCAGTACACGCCGATCTGCGGCAGCACGCGCAGGCCGGCGACGGAAGCGATGTTGACGATGCGGTGCTGCTTCCTGGGATCCCCCTTGGCGCGCTGGATCATGCGCTTGGCCGTCTGCTGGGCCATGAAGAAGGCGCCGCGCAGGTTGGTGTCCATCACGTAGCCGTAGTCGTCCTCGCCCACGTCGAGCAGGCGCTGCGTCGTCGACACGCCGGAATTGTTGACCAGGATGTCGATCGGGCCCGCCTCGGTTTCCGCATGGGCGATCGCCGCCTTGATGCTGGACAGGTCGGTGACGTCGAGCGACACCACGTGGGCGGCGCCGCCGTCGGCCTCGATCTCCGCCCGCAATTCCTTCAGTCGCTCGAGGCGGCGCGACGCCAGCACCACCTGGGCGCCGGCGCCCGCCAGAGCCTTGGCGAAACGCGCGCCCAGTCCGCTGGACGCGCCGGTGACCAGCGCGATCTTGCCTTCGAAGTTGACTTCAATCCCCACGTTTGACTCCTCTACGCGAATACGCCCGAACTATATTCTGTTGCGAAGACATAATCATTACACACTTCACCTAATTCACGCCGATTAGATTGCCCCGTCTAATAGTTGCCCTACAATGGCGCACGCCCGTTGCCAACAAGCGCAAAAAAGTGCACACTCGTGCTTAAATTTTTTAAACATATATTACAACAATGACCAATAGCATCCTCGAAGAATACGGCCCCCGCGAAGCGATGGAATACGACGTGGTGATCGTCGGCGGCGGCCCGGCCGGCCTGTCCGCAGCGATCCGCCTGAAGCAGCTGGCCGCCGAGAAGGGCCGGGAGGTGTCGGTCTGCGTGCTGGAAAAAGGCGGCGAGCTGGGCGCGCACATCCTGTCGGGCGCCGTGATGGACCCCATCGCGCTGAACGAGCTGTTCCCGAACTGGAAGGAGCTGGGCGCGCCGCTGAACACCCCCGTCAGCGAAGACCGCGTGCTGTTCCTCACCGAAACCACATCGTACGCCACGCCGTCGTTCATGGTGCCGAAGATGCTCACCAACCACGGCAACTACGTGATCTCGCTGGCCAACGTCGTGCGCTGGCTGGGCCAGCAGGCGGAAAACCTGGGCGTCGAGATCTTCCCGGGCTTCCCGGCCGCCGAGATCCTGTACAACGAGGACGGCTCCGTCAAGGGCGTGGCCACCGGCAACATGGGGATCAACCGCCACGGCCAGCCGACCGACGCCTTCCAGCTCGGCATGGAACTGCACGCCAAGTACACCTTCTTCGCCGAGGGCTCGCGCGGCCACCTGGGCAAGCAGCTGATCGCCAGGTACGACCTGGCCAAGGGCCAGGATCCGCAGACCTATGGGATCGGCATCAAGGAGTTGTGGGAAATCG
>DAMAFT010000975.1:0-1523 GCA_031995805.1 Massilia sp. | reverse complement strand
CGGCGGCCTGCACGCCCAGGCCGGGACGGCTGGCGCCGTGCGGCGTGGCGACGCGGTCGCCCAGGCTCAGCGAGGATGAGCCGACCAGCACCAGGCGCCCGGCGGCGCTGGCCGGGTCGATGCGTTCGGCCAGCACGTCGGCCGCATTCACGACCGTGTAGGCGGGCCAGTCACGCCGGTACGAGACACGCATCGATGCGGGCAGCGGGATCGCACCGGCGCCGGCATCGGCATCGGGGGCGCCGGCGCAGCAGTCGGCCAGCGCCAGCGCCAGGGCAGGGTAGTCGCGGCCGTCGAAGCGGCTCAGGAGGGGCACGCGGCGCAGCACGCCGTCGGCATCCGGGATGAAGCCGATGTTGCCGACGTGCGGCGCGCCCGCCAGGCCGGCGTGGTTGGCGATGTAGCCGCTGGCCGCAACGCCGGACCCCGCGTGCAGGCGGGTGGCGCCGGCCGGCACGCCGCCGCGCAGCGCCTGCGGGCGCATGCCTTGCGGATCGTAGTCGAAGGCCTGGGCCAGCACCACCGGGCCGTGCGCGGCCAGCAGCGCCAGGCGGGCGTCGCCTTCGCGGTCGGCAGGGTCGGGCAGTACGATGTCGAGGGCGACGCCGCGCGCACTGTAGCGCGTCAACAACACTTCGACGAGGTCGGCCAGGCGCGCGCGCGGCCAGGGCCAGGCGCCGATTTCCTTGACGCTGCTTTCTTCGATGTCGACCACGAGGATGCGCGGTTCCGGCGCCACGGTGGCGCGGGTGCGCACGATGGCGTCGCGCAGCGCCTCGTCCCCGAAGCGCGGCGCGCCCGCCGCGCCGCCCCATTCGACCCAGGCCGCGAGCAGCACGGCGGCAATGGCGATGCCCGCGCGCACCGCGCCGGCGGACGGCAGGAACCGGACCGGGCCGCCGGCAGGAAGGGAAAAAGCGGAGCGACGCACGCCAGGGAAATGAAAATTGTTTTAAGTAAAGGAGTAAGTATAGCCGCTGGCGTGGCGGCGTCCCAACAATCGTGAGGATGGGACGCTACAGAATGTAACGCTGAGCAATTGCTCCGGAGTTTGCACTAAAATGTGATGGCTGTCACAGAAATCATTTGCCTGGAGGGGATAATCCGGGCAAAAAGGGGATCGAATATGTTGTTGCGCCATCTGTTTGTCATCGGCTCGCTGGCCCTGGCCGCGCAGGCCGGCGCCGCCGAAGCCGGCAAGGTGATCTTTGCCGCCGGTGCGGCGAAGGTGGCCGACCGCGCCGGCGCGGAAGGACTCGCCGTGCAGGAAGGCGAATTGCTCAGCACGGGCGCCGACGGTTTCCTCTACGTCAAGACGGTCGACAACGGCCTGTTCATCCTGCGTCCGAATACCGAGGCGCGCATCGTCGCCTACCACGTCGATGCCCGCGAGCCGAAGAATACCCGCGTCAAGCTCGAGCTCATCAAGGGCGTGGCGCGCAGCAAGTCGGGCGAGGCCGTGAAGCTGGCGCGCCAGAATTTCCGCTTCAATACCCCCGTCGCCGCGATCGGCGTGCGCGGCA
>DAMAFT010000974.1:0-1523 GCA_031995805.1 Massilia sp. | reverse complement strand
GGATCTGCTTGTTGCCGGCGTCGCCGATCGCGTGGACGTTGACCTGGTAGCCCTTCTGCATCGCCTTGGCGATCATGGCGTCGATCTGGGCGTCGGTATTGAACAGCAGGCCGTGCGAATGCGGGTCGTCGGTATAGGGGGCCAGCAGCGCGGCGCCACGGCTGCCCAGCGCGCCGTCCGAGTACAGCTTCACGGCGCGCAGCGCGTACATGTCCTTGCCGTAGGACGGCAGCGGGCCGTGCTGCGCCAGCTGGTCGAAGTCGGCGCCGGTGCCGCCGATCATCGCGTAGATGCGCGCGGTCAGCTTGCCGTGGTCGGCGTAGTCGCGGTACAGCCGGTCCTGGGCCACGCCGATGCCGGCGTCGTGGGCGCTGGTGAGGCCGACGCTGGCCATCTTCTGCAGCGCCTTGTCGAGCATCGCGCGGCCGTCCTGCTCGGTCGGCTGCGGCAGCACTTTGCGCATCAGGTCCTGCGCCGCGTCGACCAGCACGCCGGTGGCGGCGCCGTTCGCATCGCGGACGATCTTGCCGCCGGCCGGATCGGGCGTGTCCTTCGTGATGCCGGCCAGCGCCAGCGCGCGGCTGTTGGCCCAGCCGGCATGGCCGTCGACGCGCTCCAGCCAGGCCGGGCGCTCGCCGCTGACGCCGTCGAGTTCCTGCGCGCTCGGGAAGCGGCCCAGCTTCCAGTTCTCCTGGTTCCAGCCGCGCCCGCGCAGCCAGGCGCCCTTGGGATTGGCCTTCGCATAGTCGCCGATCGCCTTGAGCGCCTGCGGCAGCGAGGTGGTGGCGGACAGGTCGAGCTGCATCAGCATCTCGCCCAGGCCGAACACGTGGCCGTGCGCATCGATCAGCCCCGGCAGCACGGTGCGCCCCTTCATGTCGACATGGCGCGCCCGCGGCGCCTTCGCCGCGACCTCCTTCGCCGCCCCGACCGCGATGATCCTGCCGTCGTCGCCGAAGGCCAGCGACGCGAACTGGACGACGTCTCCCTTCGCGTTGAGCGTATAGCCGTTGGCGTTGTCGATCACGGTATCGGCATTCGCCGCGGACAAGGCCCCGCAGGATGCGAGGACGAACAGGGAACACTGCAGGGAAAACTGGCGCACGCGCATCGGGGTCTCCGGTAAAGATGGGCAAACGCCGAGTGTAGCGAAATCTGCACTTTGGTCAATCCACATCAAACCGGGGTCAGAGCCGGGGTCAGAGCCCGGTTTTTGGAAATGTCTCGCAAGCTTGACATTGCTCGCGCACCGATTCGCCCGGCGTTATACGGTATCGCTCCCCCTACGATCTCGACGCACCATGCCACGCCCGACCCGCACCGTGATGCCCGACGTCCCATTGCATATCGTCCAGCGCGGCAACAACCGGATACCGTGCTTCGGACATCCTTCCGATTACCTGGTCTACCTCGATGTATTGCGCGAAAGCGCACAGGATTGCGATTGCGCGATTCACGCTTACGTGCTGATGACCAACCACGTCCATTTACTGATGTCGCCGGGCGACACCGATGGGCCCAGC
>DAMAFT010000973.1:0-1524 GCA_031995805.1 Massilia sp. | reverse complement strand
TCCCCGTGCCCGCCCCGGTACCGAACGCGGACGGCGAACTGGTGGTCGCGCTGCACGGCAAGCCGGCGGCGATCGTCAGCAAGCTCGACGGCAGCTCGCAGATGGCGCCGCAACCCGTGCATTGCGCGGAAGTCGGCGCCATGCTGGCGCGCATGCACCTGGCCGGCCAGGATTTCCCGCTGAAGCAACCGAACCTGCGCGGCCTGGACTGGTGGATCGAGACGGCGCCGAAGGTCCTGCCCTTCCTGGACGCGCCTACCGCCGCCCTGCTGCAGTCCGAGCTGGCGTTCCAGCGCGACTTCGCCGCCGGCGCCACCTATGCGGCCCTGGCGCGCGGCCCCGTGCACGCCGACCTGTTCCGCAACAACGCGATGTTCGTCGGCGAACAGCTCAGCGGCTGCTTCGACTTCTATTTCGCCGGCTGGGACAGCTGGCTGTTCGACCTGGCCGTCACCGTCAACGACTGGTGCATCGACCTGGACAGCGGCCGCCTGGACGAGGCCCGCGTGCTGGCGCTGACCCGCGCCTACCACGCCGTGCGGCCCTTCACCCGGGAAGAGCGCGCAGCCTGGCAGCCGCTGCTGCGCGCGGCCGCGTTGCGATTCTGGCTGTCGCGCCTGTACGATCTGTATCGACCGCGTGCGGCCGAACTCTTGACGCCACACGATCCGACCCACTTCGAACGCGTCTTGCGCGAACGTATTTCCGTGCCCGCTCCTGACCTGACCGCATGAACAATTTGCCCGCAAGCACCGGCTGGGCTTGGCTGAAACAGGGCGGCGCCCTGTTTCGCAAGCAACCTCTCGCTCTCACGACACTGCTGTTCGCCAACATCCTGTTCAGCATCGGCATGTCCGCCGTGCCGTTCGTGGGGCCGTTGCTGGCCGTGATCCTGATCCCCTCGTTCTCGATGGCCTTCATGCAGGCTTGCCTGATGATCGAGAACGGCGAGCGGGTCACCCCGGCCGTGCTGCTGACGGGCTTCCGCCAGCCGGCCCTGGCCGCGCTGTGCAAGGCGGGTTTGATCTACCTGGCCGTGTCGTTCGTGCTGATGATCGTCATGCGCGTGGCGGTGCCGGCGGAATTCATGCAGCAGATGGCCGAGGCCGGCACCGACGGCCGCAATCCGCCCGAGGTAGCGCCCGCGCAATTGCTGGCCTTCTTCGGCGTATTCCTGCTGTACGTGGCGGTGCTGGTGACGCTGTGCTTCGTGGCGCCGCTGACCTACTGGAAGAACATGGGCCCGGGCAAGGCGACCTTCTACAGCTTCTTCGCCGTGCTGCGCGCGGCCGGCCCGTTCCTGGTGATGCTGGTGTCGTGGTTCGCGCTGTTCTTCGGCCTGTGCATGGTCGTCGCCATGGTGTTCGGCAACGCCAACCTGGGACGCGTGCTGATCATGTGGCTGATCTTCCTGTTCATGCTGCTGCTGCAGTGCGCGATGTATGCGGGGTATCGGACCATCTTTAGCAACACCGGGCTCTGACCCCGGTGTTCAGCCACCACACCCAGCCGTAGGGTGCGCAC
>DAMAFT010000972.1:0-1524 GCA_031995805.1 Massilia sp. | reverse complement strand
CCAGTTCCTGCTCGAGCGGCGCGACGAAGGTCTGGAACAGGTCCATGTGCATGCCCTGGGCGGCGCGGATCACGCTCGACAGGTCGTGCTTGACCAGGGTGGAGAACACGATCGGGCGCTGGCCGTCGCTGGCCGCCGCCTCGTCGATGCGGCGCGCCGCCTCGTAGGCCTTCTCGATGGTGTCGATGAAGGGCAGGCGGATCTGGCGGAAACGCATCTCGAACTGGCTCAGCACCGCATGGCCGAAGGTTTCCGCCGTGATGCCCGTGCCGTCGGAAACGAAGAACACGGTGCGGGCGGCGCCCGGGTTGGGTGGGGTGCTCGAGGAAGTCATAATGCCTTTTTGATATGATGATGACAAAGTTGCAGCCGGCGCACTGTGAATGCCAGTCGCTCGGGGTAGAATGTTCTGCAACGAACTTAGGGATTGTGCCGCACGGCCCGCAAGAATAACAAGAAATGGTTGCCGTCCCGCCAACCGCGCAGATTTCCATCATCAAAAGAAGGTGTTTTACCATGACCAACCTGTCTACTGCAGCATTGAACGTCCCCGATCCGGCGGCCGGCGAGGCCTATGTCGCCCCGTTCGAGCACCTGCGCATGACCGACGTCGAGTCGGTCGGCGGCAAGAACGCGTCGCTGGGCGAAATGATCAGCCAGCTGGCCGAGGCCGGCGTGCGCGTGCCGGGCGGCTTCGCCACCACGGCCCACGCGTTCCGCGACTTCCTGCGCCACAGCGCCGACGGCGGCCCCTCGCTGGGCGAGCGCATCGCGCTGCGCCTGGAGAGCCTGGACGTCGACGACGTGCGCGCGCTGGCCGCCGCCGGCGCCGAGATCCGCCAGTGGATCGTCGAGACCCCGTTCCAGCCGCGCCTGGAACAGGACATCCGCGACTACTACGAGCGCCTGGTGGCCGACAGCGCCACCGAGATGTCGTTCGCCGTGCGCTCGTCGGCCACCGCCGAGGACTTGCCGGACGCGTCGTTCGCCGGCCAGCAGGAAACCTTCCTGAACGTCGTCGGCATCGACAACGTGCTGGACGCCATGAAGCACGTGTTCGCCTCGCTGTACAACGACCGCGCGATCTCCTACCGCGTGCACAAGGGCTTCACGCACGCCGAAGTGGCGCTGTCGGCCGGCGTGCAGCGCATGGTCCGTTCCGACCTGGGCGCGGCCGGCGTCATGTTCACCATCGATACCGAGTCCGGCTTCAAGGACGTCGTGTTCGTCACCTCGAGCTACGGCCTGGGCGAGACGGTGGTGCAGGGCGCCGTCAACCCGGACGAGTTCTACGTGCACAAGCCGATGCTCGAGCAGGGCAAGAAGCCCGTCATCCGCCGCAACATCGGCTCGAAACTCATCAAGATGGAGTTCGCGCCGGAGGCCAAGGCGGGCCGCTCGGTGCGCACCGTCGACGTGCCGGTCGAGCTGCGCAACCGCTATTCGCTCACCGACGACGAGATCGTCGAGCTGGCGAAATACGCCGTGATCATCGAGAAGCACTACGGCCGCCCGATGGACATC
>DAMAFT010000971.1:0-1525 GCA_031995805.1 Massilia sp. | reverse complement strand
CCCAGCGGCAGCGCGGAAATGGCCCATTCGGTGGGCATGGGCCGAAGCGGCGCGACCAGACCACGCGGCCCATGCCCACCGAAAAGCGCAGCACCTTCACGCCGCACAGGCGCGCCACCCAGTAGTGGCCCAGTTCGTGGAACACGATCAGCGGGCCGAGCGTCAGCACGAAGGCCAGCACGGTGGTCAAGAATGTCATGTCAGGCTCCTTGCAGCCCGCCCACGATGCGCCCGGCCGCGTCGCGGGCGCACGCGTCCTGGGCCAGCACGGCCTCGATGCTCGACGCCGCGCCGCACGGATTCTCGTCCATCACGCGGCGCACGACGCGGTCGATGTCGCGAAACCCGATGCGGCGGTCGAGGAATGCTTGGACCGCGACTTCGTTCGCCGCGTTCAGCAGCGCCGGCGCGGTGCCGCCCGCGCGCAGCGCGTCGAAGGCCAGCGCCAGGCAGGGGAAGCGGTCGAAGTCGGGATGCTGGAACTGCAGCGCCGCCCATTGCGTCAGGTCGAGCTGGGCCACGCCGGACGCGATCCGCTCCGGATAGGCCAGCGCGTGCGCGATCGGCGTGCGCATGTCCGGGTTGCCGAGCTGGGCCAGCACGGAGCCGTCCGTGTACGACACCATCGAGTGGATCACGCTCTGCGGATGGATCAGCACCTCGATGCGGCCGGCCGGCGCGCCGAACAGCCAGTGCGCCTCGATCACTTCGAGGCCCTTGTTCATCATGGTGGCGGAGTCGACCGAGATCTTGCGGCCCATCGACCAGTTCGGATGCTTGCAGGCTTCTTCCGGCGTGACGTCGCCCAGGGTGTCGACGGCGCGCTGCAGGAACGGGCCGCCGGACGCCGTCAGCACGATCTTTTCCACGCCGGCGGCATCCGGGTCGCGCCCGTAGTGCGCGGGCAGCGACTGGAAGATGGCGTTGTGCTCGCTGTCGATCGGCAGCAGCGTGGCCTTGTGCTCGCGCACGGCGTCCATGAACAGCTGGCCGGACATGACCAGCGCTTCCTTGTTCGCCAGCAGCACCTTCTTGCCGGCGCGGGCGGCGGCCAGCGTCGGCGCCAGGCCGGCGGCGCCGACGATGGCGGCCATCACCGTGTCGGTGTCGGCGCTGGAGGCGATGTCGCACAGGGCGGCTTCGCCGTGGTCGACGTCGACCGGCAGGCCGGCCAGCAATTCGCGCAGGCGCGCGGCGGCTTCCGGCGTACCGACCACGGCGCGCTGCGGGCGGAAAATGCGGCACTGGGCGGCCAGTTCCTCCACGCGCGCGTGGGCGCTGAGGGCGTGGACGCGGTATTTGTCGGGATGACGCGCGAGCACGTCGAGGGTCGAGGCGCCGATCGAGCCGGTGGCGCCCAGGATGGTGATGCGTTGCATGAAACGTTCCTCTGTTTCTGGAAGGCCGGGCACGGCTGGCGCGGGCGCGGCCATGCCCGGTGGGCGCTTAGAGCCGCGAGCCGATCAGGGCGGCCAGCGGGAGTACCGGGATCAGGGCGTCGATCCGGTCGAGCACGCCGCCGTGG
>DAMAFT010000970.1:0-1527 GCA_031995805.1 Massilia sp. | reverse complement strand
CTGAACACCAGCATCGACTGGACCGGCACCACCATCAAGGGTCCGGTCTACATCGGTTCGGGCGTCAAGATCGAGGCCGGCAGCACCATCATCGGCCCCACCTGGATCGGCCACGGCAGCCATATCTGCGAGGGTGCGGAAATCGTTCGCAGCGTGCTTTTCGAATATACTCGCGTGCTGAATGATGTCACCCTGCACGAAATGATCGTCTTCAAGGAGTACGGCATCGACCGTGCCGGCCAGATGAAGCATGCGTCGGAATACAAGTCCGACGAGTGGGTCAACGCCCGCGACCGCCGCCGCAGCCGGCGCAAGGAAGTCGACGAAGAGACGGAATCCACGTTAGAGAAAGTTAGCGCATGAAAATTTATCCAGTCATCCTCTCCGGCGGCGCCGGTACCCGCCTGTGGCCGTTGTCGCGCGCCGTGATGCCCAAGCAGTTGCTGCCGCTGGTGACCGACAAGACCATGCTGCAAGAGACCGCATTGCGGGTGCGCGGCTGGCCGGGAGTGATGGCGCCGCTGGTCGTGTGCGGCAACGAGCATCGTTTCCTGGTGGCCGAGCAATTGCGCGACGTCGGCGTCACGCCGCACGGCATCCTGCTGGAACCGGCCGGCCGCAACACGGCTCCGGCCGTGGCCGCCGCCGCGCAATTCCTCAAGGCCCAGGATCCCGAAGCGGTCATGCTGGTGCTGCCGGCCGACCACGTCATCGAGAAGAACGAAGCCTTCCGCCTGGCCGTGGAACGCGCGGCCCGGCTGGTCGAAGACGGCTCGCTGGCGACCTTCGGCATCGTCCCGGGCGCCCCCGAAACCGGCTACGGCTACATCCGCCGCGGCGAACCGCTGCCGGGTTGCGACGACTGCTTCAAGATCGAACGCTTCGTCGAGAAGCCCGACCGCGACACGGCCGAAGGCTTCGTGGCGGACGGCGGCTTCTACTGGAACAGCGGGATGTTCATGTTCCGCGCCGACCGCTTCCTGGCCGAGATCGAAAAGCACGCGCCCGAGATCGCCAAGTCGGCAAGCTCGGCCGTGACCGACGCCTACCGCGACCTCGACTTCTGCCGCCTGGACGAAGCGGCGTTCAGCGCCAGCCCGTCGGATTCGATCGACTATGCGGTGATGGAACACACGCGCGACGGCGTGGTGGTCGCGGCCGACATCGGCTGGAGCGACGTCGGCTCGTGGTCGGCGCTGGCCGACGTGCAGCAGCGCGACGGCAACGGCAACGTGCAGCGCGGCGACGTCTACCTCGACAACACCAGCAATACGCTGGTGCGCGCCGAGAGCCGCATCGTCGCCGTGGTCGGCGTGCAGGACCTGGTGGTCGTGGAAACCCCGGACGCCGTGCTGGTGGCCCACAAGGACCAGGTCCAGCGCGTGAAGAACGTGGTCGAGCACCTGAAGGGCTCGGCACGTACCGAGCACCTGCACCACACCCGCGTGTACCGCCCCTGGGGCTACTACGAGGGCATCGACGCGGGCGATCGCTTCCAGGTCAAGCGCATCACGGTCAAGCCGGGCG
>DAMAFT010000969.1:0-1528 GCA_031995805.1 Massilia sp. | reverse complement strand
CCAGAGCCGCCAGGCCAAGGGCGAATCGCAGTGGGCAGTCCAGGCAACCTTCAAGTACGAGTTCTAAGCTGACCTCGTCCGCATGAAGGCGTGAGAACGGCCGGTGGAAACACCGGCCGTTTTTTCTTGCGCAGGCCCCGTGTAAAGACCCGCGGCAGGGATGGCTCGGGCATAATTTCGAGCTTCCCGCCCGCAATGAACTAGAAGGCAATCCCATGAACGTTTCCCGTCCCGGCCGCGGCGCGCTGCGCGCGCTGGCCCTGAGCGTCGCGCTGGCCCTGGCCGGCTGCGCCACCGCGCCGTCGGTACCGCAGGCGCCGCACGCATCCGGTCCCGTCGAGATCAACCTGGTCGCCCTGAACGACTTCCACGGCAACCTGGAGCCGACCCGCTATACCTACACGCCGCCCGGCGCCGCCGCGCCCGTGACCATCCAGGCCGGCGGCATCGACGTGCTGGGCGGCGCCCTGGCCGCGTTCCGCAAGGAGGACAAGGACCTGCTGCTGGTCGCCGCCGGCGACCTGATCGGCGCCAGCCCGGCGATGTCCGGCATGTTCGCCGACGAGCCGACGCTGGCCGCCATGGACCGCATCGGCCTGGTCGCGAGCTCGCTCGGCAACCACGAATTCGACCAGGGCAAGACCGAGCTGCTGCGCCAGCAGCACGGCGGCTGCGACTCGCCGCGCCCGGACAAGGCCTGCCGCTTCCGCCCCGATTTCAAGGGTGCCGGCTACACCTACCTGGCCGCCAACGTGACCGACCAGCAGACCGGCAAGACGCTGGTGCCGGGCTGGCGCGTGGTCGACGTCAAGGGCGTCAAGATCGGCCTGGTGGGCGCCGTGCTGAAGGGCGTGCCGTCGATCGTGACCGCCTCCGGCGTGCGCGGCCTGAGCTTCCAGGACGAGGCCGACGCCATCAACGCGACCGTGCCCGCGATGCGCGCGGCCGGCGCCCAGGTGTTCGTCGTGCTGATCCACGAGGGCGGCCACACCGGCGAGCCCTACGACAAGGTGTACTGCGACGGCCTCGAAGGCCCGATCGTCGGCATCGTCAAGCGCCTCGACCCGGCCATCCGCCTGGTCATCTCGGGCCACTCGCACAAGGGTTACCTGTGCAAGGTCGACGGCCGCGTGGTGACCCAGGGCGACGCCTATGGCCACCTGCTGTCGCGCATCAGGATGACCGTCGACCCGGCCAGCGGCAAGGTCGAGGACATCGCCGTGCGCAACGTCGTGATGGCCCCGGACGCTTTCACTCCCGATCCGCAACTGGCGTCCTGGCTGAAGGACGTGCGCGCGCGCAGCCAGGCCGAGCTGGACAAGCCGGTCGCCCGCATCGCCGCGCCGCTGGTCACGCGCAGGCAGAACGACGCCGGCGAATCGGCGCTGGGCAACGTCGTCGCCGACGCGCTGCTCGACGCCATGCGCGCGCAGGGCGTGCAGGTCGCCTTCATGAACCCGGGCGGCATGCGCAACGACCTGCAGGCCGGCAGCGACGGTACCGTCACGTTCGGCCAGGCCCAGGCCGT
>DAMAFT010000968.1:0-1536 GCA_031995805.1 Massilia sp. | reverse complement strand
GGCAGCGACAGCGCCGTGCTGGAAGCCCTGTGGGCCATGTACCGGCGCGGCGGCGTGATCGCCGGCACCAGCGCCGGCGCCGCGATCATGAGCCGCACCATGTTCTACGAAGGCCGCGCGCCGCTGCCCACGCTCAAGGACGGCATCACGGACGGACGCGACATCGCGCCGGGCCTGGGCTTCATCGGCGACGAGGTGTTCGTCGACCAGCACCTGCTGGTGCGCGGCCGCTTCGCGCGCATGATCCCGGCCATGCTGGCCAAGCGCTACCGGCTCGGCCTGGGCATCGACGAGAACACGGCGGCGGTGGTGACGCACGCGGGCGCGCGCCAGCAGATCCAGGTGATCGGCTACAAGGGCGCGATCCTGCTCGACCTGGCCAGGGCGACGACCGACCCGGCGCGCCCCGGCTTCAACGTGGCCGATGCGCGCATCAGCTACCTCGACAGCGGCGACCGTTACGACGTCGCCAGCGGCGCCTTCACGCCCGGCGACGACAAGGAAAAGGTGGACCTCGCGTCGCCGTCGGTGCGCGGCCCGCTGTTCGCCGCCGACATCCTGGGCAACACGACGGTGGTCGACCTGCTGCAAAGGCTGTGCGACAGCGACCAGCAGCATGCCACCGGCATCGCCTTCGGCGGCCCGGGCAGCGGCATGCCGGAGCGCGGCTTCGAGTTCCGGTTCTCGCGCACGCCCGAGAGCGAGGGCTACGCGTCCACCGTGGCCGACACCTATTCCGTGTACCGGTTCCGCCTGGACGTGCGGCCGGTACGGGTCAAGCAGCCGTTGTACGAGGCGGAGTGAGGCTGGCGCCGGGGCGGCCTGCCGGCATCACCGCCCCACCGCCAGGGCCAGCGTCTCCTTCACCTCTTCCATCACCACGTAGCTCTTCGACTGCCCGCCGTCGGCCACGTGCAGGATCTCGCCCAGCAGCCGGCGGTATTCGGTCATCTCGGGGATGCGCGCCTTGATCAGGTAGTCGAAGTCGCCCGACACCAGGTGGCATTCCATCACTTCCGGAATCGCCAGCATGGCGCGGCGGAAGCGCTCGAAGGCCTTCTCGGACTTCTGGTGCAGCGTGATCTCGACGAACACGAGGATCTGCAGGCCCAGCGCCTGCGGCGTCACGCGTGCGTGGTAGCCGGCGATGACGCCGTCGCGCTCCATGCGCTTGACCCGCTCGATGCAGGGCGTCAGCGACAGGCCCACCTGCTCGGCCAGGTCCTTCATCACGATCCGGCCGTCCTGCTGCAGGATCGCCAGGATGTGCAGGTCGATCTTGTCGAGCACGCGGTTCGACTCTTTTTGCACGCGCATGAATTTTCACCAAAAAGTCACGTAATTACCGAATCAATTATCGCGCGCCTCCCTGTACCATGGCAATCTTTTCTAAACCATCCATTTTTGCAGGAACTCGGGAATAACTATGCGAGCAACGCGCGTTTTGGTGCTGGGCAGCGGCGTGGTCGGCGTGACCACCGCCTATTATCTGGCCAGGGCCGGCCACGACGTCACCGTCATCGACCGCCAGCCCGG
>DAMAFT010000967.1:0-1540 GCA_031995805.1 Massilia sp. | reverse complement strand
GAGATTTCTGCAACGCATCGCGTTTTGCGCTGTAGAAAAACGCGAGCGCAAGTGTTACAGTCTATTGTGCTTCCCTCGTGTTTAGCTACACTACATTGGTGCTCATCAGCATCCATGTCCATCAAGTTGCGCGTTCAAGGATTTCCAAGATGATCAAGCTCGCACTCGTTGCCGCCATGTCCATGGTGCTCATGCTCCAGCCCGCCGAAGCGGCGACCAAGTCCAAGGCACGTACGACCGCGGTCAAGCGGACCAAGGCCAAGCTGGTCAAGATCAAGCGCACCGACCTGGCCAAGACCATCGCCGCCGACAACCGCAAGCAGATGGTGCGCCGCATCGCCCTGGTGCACGGCAAGCGCAAGGTGATCTATTCGCCAGTACGCCGCGCCGCGCCGGCCGTGGCGCTGCTGACCGCCGGCGACCTGGCCGGCCTGAACCAGACCCGCGATCCGCTCGACCTGCGTTCCAGCGTCGCCTACGTGATCGACCAATCCAGCTCGGAAGTGCTGTTCGAAAAGAACTCCTCGGTGGCGCTGCCGATCGCCTCGATCACCAAGCTGATGACGGGCCTGGTCGTGGTGCAGGCGGGGCAGAGCCTGGACGAGGTGCTGACCATCACCGACGCCGACGTCGACAAGCTGAAGTTCAGCAGCTCGCGCCTGGCCGTCGGCACTCGCATGACGCGCGGCAACCTGCTGCATATCGCCCTGATGAGTTCGGAGAACCGCGCCGCCGCCGCGCTGGGCCGCAATTATCCGGGCGGCATCGGCGCCTTTGTGGCCGCCATGAACGCCAAGGCGCAGGAACTGGGCATGAGCGACACCCGCTACGTCGATTCGAGCGGGCTGTCGAGCCAGAACGTGTCGAGCGCGCGCGACCTGGCCCGGCTGGCGACGGTGGCGCACCAGGAACCGCTGTTGCGCCAGTACTCGACCGATCCGAGCTACGTGGTCGAGGCGAGCGGCCGGCCGATGAATTTCCACACGACGAACTACCTGGTCGGGATACCGGACTGGAACATCGGCCTGCAGAAGACCGGCTTCATCAACGAAGCGGGGCGCTGCCTGGTGATGCAGGCCATGATCCAGGGCCGCAACGTGATCATGGTGTTCCTCGATTCCAAGGGCAAGCAGTCGCGGACCGCCGATGCGGGGCGCATGCGCAAGTGGCTGGAAGCGCTGAAGCCGGCGAACATCCCGGCGACGGCCGCGGCCGGCGTGCCGGTCACCGTGTCGGCGGCCGCGACGGCGCCGGTGATGGTTCAATAAGGTCTTCTCCGGCAAACACGGACCGTGTCCGATGTGCCGTTCTGCACGCAGGTGCTGAACGCGTGGACGGCGGAGCCGTCCACACTACACCGCCGGCACCGTCCGGTGCCCCAAGGTCGCCGAGATCTGCGTGGCCGTGCCCACCAGGTCGTCGATCCACTCTTCCTGCAGCCGGTCGGCCGGCGCCGAGATCGACAGTCCCGCCACCAGCTTGCCGCCGTCGTCGTAGATGCCGGCCGCCATGCAGCGCACGCCCAGTTCCAGTTCCTCGT
>DAMAFT010000966.1:0-1542 GCA_031995805.1 Massilia sp. | reverse complement strand
CCGCGGTATCGACCGCCGGATCGACGCCGCCACCTGGCAGGCCGTGTGCGACACCATGACGCGGGGCTTCGCGCGCGGCGACTTCCACGGCGCGGCGCTGGCCGCCATGGAGCAGGTCAACGAGCTGCTGCGGCGCCATTTTCCGGCCAACGGGGGGCGCCGCAACGAACTGCCCGACCATCCGCTGATGCTGTGAGGCCCCGCAGCGGCCCGGCAGCTGGGTAGAATGGCGGCTTTTTCCGCATTCGAAAGGTCAGCCCCATGAAACTCGCCCAGAAAGTCGCCATCGTCACCGGAGCCAGCCAGGGCATCGGCCTCGCCTGCGCCCGGCGCCTCGTCCAGGAGGGCGCGCGCGTGATGCTGGCCGACGTGCGCGAAGACGGCGCGCAGGCCGCCGCCGCCCTGGGCGATGCCGCCCGCTTCGTGCGCGCCGACGTCGGCGTCAAGGCCGACGTCGACGCGATGGTGGCCGCGACGCTGGCTGCCTTCGGCCATGTCGACATCCTGGTCAACAATGCCGGCGTCACCCACGCCGCCGGCTTCCTCGACCTGGAAGAAGAGGACTTCGACCGCGTCCTGCGCGTCAACCTGAAGTCGATGTTCCTGTGCAGCCAGGCGGTGGCGCGCGAGATGGTCAAGCGCGGCGGCGGCTGCATCGTCAACATGTCCAGCGTGAACGCCGAACTGACGATCGCCAACCAGGTGCCGTACGTGATCTCGAAGGGCGGCGTGAACCAGCTGACGCGGGTCGCATCGATCTCGCTGGCGCAACACGGCATCCGCGTGAACGCCGTCGGTCCGGGCACGATCCTGACCGAGCTGGCGAAGGAAGCGGTGCTGGCCAGCCCGGAAGCGCGCCACACGATCCTGTCGCGCACGCCGCTGGGCCGCTGCGGCGAGCCGGAGGAAATCGCGTCCATCGTCGCCTTCCTGGCCAGCGACGACGCGTCCTACGTCACGGGCCAGACCCTGTACGCGGACGGCGGGCGGATGGCGCTGAACTACACGGTGCCCGTCAAGGATTGAGGGCCGGATAGGTGGGGTACGCGCAGAACGGCACGCCGCCCAGCCATTATAGGAACAATCAATATCTGGTATCCGAATTGGAAATTGGACAGTTATCTCGCGCTGCAACATAATCGCACCTGTCTCCACTATTCTCCTCCAAGAAAATAGTTTGAAGCCCGCCAAGCAAGCGGGCTTTTTTTTTGCCTCCAGACTGCACCTGCTCACTATTTTGAAAAAGATTGAGCGAAACACGTGGATGTAACGCTGACCTCGACTGAGCGCAAATGGTTCGACCGGGAACCGCGATTCGCTTGACGCCTGTCATATCCGAGTCATATTCACCTCCTATACTGAATTCACTGGATACACGCAACCGATATGCGTGATGCAGAAGGTGTGCCGCGCCAGGCGCCGCACACCGCACCGGTTTCCGCGTCTCTTGGCCCGATCTTGGGTTGTGCCCGTCCTCCGTTGGCGGCATTTTTTTTGCCGCCTTTCTTGTTTCCCCTCACCACGCCGCGCACAAAAAGTTCC
>DAMAFT010000965.1:0-1544 GCA_031995805.1 Massilia sp. | reverse complement strand
TGGAAGACATCAACGGCGAGTTCGGCCAGACCGACGTGGTGCTGGTGCTGGGCGCGAACGACGTGGTGAACCCGGCGGCCAAGGACCCGAAGTCGCCCATCGCCGGGATGCCGATCCTGGAGGCGTACAAGGCGCGCAGTATCATCGTCAACAAGCGCTCGATGGCGTCCGGGTACGCGGGGCTGGACAACGACCTGTTCTACCAGCCGAACACGATGATGGTGTTCGGCGACGCCAAGAAGGTGATCGAATCGATGGTCAAGACGGTGGAATGATGCGTTGGTGGAGCAGGGATCGGAGCAGGGGGCAGAGCAGGGGTCAGAGCCCGGTGTTGCTTTTCAAGGGGCTCTGACCCCGGTTTTACTTTTCAAGGGGCGCTGACCCCGGTTTTACGTCGTCAGCGCCGCCCGAACATCATCAATTCGGCCAGCAGCATGCGCGCCGGCCTGACGGTATCGAACGCCGCCAGGGCCAGCCCGAACAGCGGCTGCAGCGGCCCCTGGCCGGCGAACACCCGCGCCATCGCGTCCGTCACGCGGATCACGGTGTCGCGGTCGCGTCCGCGTTCGGCGGCGAAGCGCGCGATCGCGTCCGGACCGCCGTCGCCATCCGCCGCGCGGGCCAGCAGGCGCGCCAGCACCGCCGCGTCGCGCAGGCCCAGGTTCAGGCCCTGGCCGGCCACCGGATGCAGCGTCTGCGCCGCATTGCCGATGGCGACCGTGCGCGCCGTGAACGCGGCGCCGGCGTTCAGGCCGAGCGGGAAGGCGACGCGTTCCGACACGCGGGTAAACGCGCCCAGGCGTTCGCCGAAGGCCTCGCCCAGTTCGCGCAGGAAGTCGCCGGCGCCCAGGTCGAGCAGGCGCTGGGCGCGCTCCGGCTGCACGCACCAGACCAGCGCGTACTGGTGGCCGTCGGCGCCGTCCTGCGGCAGCAGGGCCAGCGGGCCCTCGTCGGTGAAGCGCTCGAAGGCGCGGTGCGCGATCGGGTGCTCGGCGCTGACGCGCGCGATCACGCCGGTCTGGCCGTAGTCGCGCTGGCGCGCGCGTCCGGCCTGTTCGCCGAACACGCCGCCCTCGGCCTGCACGGCCACGCCGGCGCGCAGCACGCGGCCGTCGTCCAGGTGCAGCAGCACGTGGTCGGCATGTTCGTCCAGTGATTCCACGCGCGCCGGGCGCAGTACCTGCACGCCCATGCGTTCGCAGGCGCGCGCCAGCGCGTCGACCACGTCGCCGTAGCGCGCCACGTAGCCGAGCGCCTCGACGCCGTGCTCGCCGCGCTCCATCAGGCTGCGGCCCAGGTGGCCGCGGCGCGACACGTGGATCGCGTGGATCGCGGTGGCCGGCAGCGGCCACGCCAGCGCTTCCTCGAGCAGCATGCGGCTGCCCCAGGACAGCGCGATCGAGCGCGGATCCGCGATCGCCTGGCCGAGCGCCTTGGCGTCGACCAGCGCGATGCGCGCGCCGTCCACGCCGCGGCGCGCCATCAGCACCGCCAGCGCCATGCCCACCGGGCCGGCGCCGCAGATCGCCACGTCCACCCGCATC
>DAMAFT010000964.1:0-1548 GCA_031995805.1 Massilia sp. | reverse complement strand
GCCGCCATAGTTCCACCAGTCGGTGTTGACGGTCGGGATCTCGTCCTGGTGGCGCGTATTGTCGGCCTTGACGACGACGACGTTGCGGCCCTTGTTCAACTTGGCGCCGACGTCGAACTGGAACGGCGTGAAGCCGCCCTTGTGCACCCCCAGCTTCTTGCCGTTCAGGTAGACGTGCGCCTCGTAGTTGACGGCGCCGAAGTACAGCACATACCGTTTATCCGCTTTCGGCTCGGCCTGGAACACCTGGCGCAGCCACACCGTGCCTTCGTACAGCGACAGCTTCTCGGCCTGGGAATTCCAGTCGCCCGGCACGTTCATGGTCGGCGCCAGGTCGAAATCGTATTCGACCCACTCGCCCTTGTTCTTCGGCTTGAGGTCCTCGTAGAACCCGCCCTTGCCGCCGGGCGAGGCGTCGAAGGGCTGGCGCCGGTAGTCGTAGTAGCCCATCTCGTACGGGTCGATGATGTAGTTCCAGCGCCCGTTCAGGCTGAGGTGGGGGCGGCCGTAGGGGTTCTGGAGCAGCGGCGCGGCAAGCGCGGCGGCGGGCGGCACGGAGGCGGGTTGGGCGGGCGCCTGGGCGGCGGCCGGCCCTTGCCAGCCCAGGACAAGGGCGCAAGCGGCCGCACCGAGCATGCGGGGAAGGACGAACATGTGGTCTCCTGGTGTTCTTGATGTTGATACCGGTATCATAACCGGTCGGCGTCTCAGTGGACGTTCACTTCATAACTGTTGACGTGCACCTTGCCGGACCCCGACTTCACTTCCGTCCCCGCCTCGACCATCGAGACGTAGTAGGCCGGCAGGAACACGTCGGGCCGGCGCCGCGCCGCCTCGGCGAAGAAATACCTGAGGTTCTTGTTGAAGTAGCGGGCCATCACGTGCTTGCGGAACTGCATGACGGGCCAGCTGTAGCCGTGGGAGCTCATGGTGGCGTGCCAGACGTCCCAGGTCTCGCCGTCGATGACGAAGGGCGTCGCATCCCTGATGCCCCAGCCCTGCGTCTGCGACGCCGACGAGGACTCGGGAATGACCATGATCTCCGCCTTCAGCCAGGCCCGGTCGAACACGGTGCCCGCGTGGAAGAACACGTCGATCGCATGGTTGTAGGTGCCCGAGATGTTGCCGGTCCCGTCGTAGCCGCTGGGCGCGAACGACCAGAGCACGTCGACATTCCTGGTGTTGTCGCCGAACTGGTACGGCAGGCCGGATGCCGCCGGATCGTTGTGCGCATTGCTGCCGCCCTTGCGGATGCTGGGGTAGGACTTGACGGTCGTCGTGTCGCCCGCGAAACCGGACCATTTCCAGCCCGCGTTCGACGGTCCCGTCGTCGTGTTCGTGTACAGGTACTCGTACCAGCCCGAACCCGCGCCGGCGATGCCCCACAGGTTGGTGTAGACGTCGTACTGCCCCACGTAGATGTGCTTGTTGGCCGCGTTGGCCGGACTGGCCTCGATGGCGGCGGCATGGGCGCCTCCGGCGGCTGCCAGCGCGCATGCCAGGGTTGCGCGGGCGATGGCCGCCACCAAGCGCCGGCCGTTCGTCATG
>DAMAFT010000963.1:0-1551 GCA_031995805.1 Massilia sp. | reverse complement strand
ATGGTCATCAAGGGCATCCTCGACGCCGACGACGCGCGCGCCGCGAAGGCCTTCGGCGCCGACGGCATCGTGGTGTCGAACCATGGCGGCCGCCAGCTCGACGGGGCGCTGTCGACCGCGAAGGCGCTGCCGGCGATCGCCGCCGCCGTCAAGGGCGACATGACGATCTTCGCCGATTCCGGGGTGCGTACCGGACTGGACGTGGTACGCATGCTGGCGCTGGGCGCGGACGGCGTGCTGCTGGGGCGGGCCTGGGTGTACGCGCTGGCGGCCGGCGGCGCGGCGAGCGTCGCCAACCTGCTGACGATCGTCGAGAAGGACATGCGGACGGCGATGGTGCTGACCGGGGTGAAGTCGGTGGGGGAGATCGGGCCGCAGATACTGGCCTGAGCGCCATGCGCCGCCCTGCGGGGCACATGGGGTATAAAGGAGCGAACGCGGTCGCGCGCAGCGTGGCGCCTGTCGGCTGGGGCAACGGATGTTGCCGGCCCTGCCATATTGACGTTTCGACCACCGCGGCCCACCCTGTGTAAGATAGCGGGTTCGGCCGATTCGCACCGAACGAGAAAAGAGGAGAAACATGTTCAACCCATCAGACCATCCGCACCGCCGCTACAACCCGCTGTCGGGCGACTACGTGCTGGTCTCGCCGCACCGCGCCAAGCGCCCGTGGCAGGGCCAGCAGGAAAAAGTCGACGATAGCCCGCGCCCGGCCCACGACCCCACCTGCTACCTGTGCGCGGGCAATACCCGCGTCAACGGCGTCAAGAATCCCGACTACACCGGCACCTACGTCTTCGAGAACGATTTCGCGGCGCTGCTGCCCGACACCCCCGAGGCCGCGCCGTCTACCGACCCGCTGTTCCAGACCATGAGCGTGCGCGGCACCAGCCGCGTGATCTGCTTCTCGCCCGACCACGGCAAGACGCTGCCCGAGCTGCCGCTGGCGGCGATCGGACAGGTCGTCGACACCTGGTGCGCACAGACCGCGGAACTGGGCCAGACCTACCGCTGGGTGCAGGTGTTCGAGAACAAGGGCGCCGTGATGGGGTGCTCGAATCCGCACCCGCACGGCCAGGTCTGGGCGTCGAGCTTCGTGCCCAACCTGCCGGCGGCCGAAGACCGCAAGCAGCGCGAATACTTCGCCGAGCAGGGCCGTCCGCTGCTGCTGGACTACGTGCAGCGCGAGGCCGAGTCGGGCGAGCGCACCGTCGTGCAGACCGAGCACTGGCTGGCCGTCGTGCCCTACTGGGCCAGCTGGCCGTTCGAGATCCTGCTGCTGCCGCGCTTTGCCGTGCGCCGCCTGGAAGACCTGGCGCCGGCGCAGCGCGCCGACCTGGCGCTGGCGCTCAAGCTGCTCACCACCCGCTACGACAACCTGTTCCAGACCTCGTTCCCGTACTCGATGGGCTGGCACGGCGCGCCGTACGACGGCAGCGACGGCGAGCCCTGGCAGTTGCACGCCCACTTCTATCCGCCGCTGCTGCGCTCCGCCACGGTGCGCAAGTTCATGGTCGGCTTCGAGATGCTGGCCGAGGCCCAGCGCGACCT
>DAMAFT010000962.1:0-1551 GCA_031995805.1 Massilia sp. | reverse complement strand
CACCATCGTCGCCATCCTGGCGATGGTCGGCCTCGGCGTGCTGGCCTGGAAGCTGACGCACCAGGCGCCCGCCGCCGGCCCGGGCGGGCGCGGCGCCGGCGGCCCGGGCGCGGGGCCCGGCGGTCCGGGGGGCCCGGGGGGCGGGCGCGGCGGCTTCCCGGCCACGACGGTCGGCGTGGGCAAGGCGGAACGCACCGACATCCCGATCCTGCTCGACGCGCTCGGTACCGTAACGCCGGCCGCGGTGGCCACCGTGCGCCCGCAGATTTCCGGCGTGCTGCAAAAGATCCTGTTCAGCGAGGGCCAGCTCGTCAAGGAAGGCCAGGTGCTGGCCCAGATCGACCAGCGCCCGGCCCAGATGTCGCTGCTGCAGGCCACCGGCCAGCGCCAGCGCGACGAGGCCCAGCTCGAAAGCGCCAGGCTGCTGCTGTCGCGCTACAAGACCCTGCTGGAGCAGGACTCGATCGCGCGCCAGGACGTCGACACCCAGGAAGCGCTGGTCAAGCAGCTCGAAGGCACCGTCAAGACCGACCGCGCGGCCGAGGGCGTCGCGCAGATCAACCTCGGCTACACCCAGGTGCGCGCGCCGATCGGCGGCCGCGTGGGCCTGCGCACGGTCGACATCGGCAACCTGGTCGGCAGCGGCGACGCGAACGGCATCGCGGTCATTACGCAGCAATCGCCGATCGACGTCGAATTCGCCGTCCCGCAAGACCACCTGCCGACGCTGCAGAAGCGCATCAACCAGGACGCGACGCTACCGGCCGCCGCCTTCGACCGCACCCGCACGACGGAGCTGGCGACCGGCCGCTTCATGGCGCTGGACAACCAGGTCGATACCCAGACCGGCACCGTGCGCGCCAAGGCCCGCTTCAGCAACGACGCCTCGACGCTGTTCCCGAGCCAGTTCGTCAACATCCGCCTCACGGTGGACACCATCCGCAATGCGATCACGGTGCCGGTGACGGCGCTGCGCCACGGCGCCGGCGGCGACTTCGTCTACGTGCTGAACCCGCAGGACCGCACCGTCAAGCTGCGCACCGTCAAGCGCGGCCAGGCCGGCGTCGACCGCGTGCAGGTCGTCGAGGGCCTGCAGGGCGGCGAGACCGTGATCACCGAGGGCGCCGACCGCCTCAAGGACGGCGCCAAGGTCACGCTGCCGGGCGACCGGCCGGCGGGGGCGAAGGGGCAGGGCCGGCAGGGCGCCCAGGGCCAGCAGCAGGGCCAGCAGCAGGGACAGCAGCATCGTCGCCGCCAGCAGGAAGGGGCGGCGCAATGAGGGGTACCGATATTGCGTCGTCCCCGCCTGCGCGGGGGCGGCGGTACGGCCGCGAGGTGAACGCATGAGCCCCTCCGCCCCGTTCATCCGCCGTCCGGTCGCCACCTCGCTGCTGATGCTGGCGATCGTGCTGGCCGGCCTGGTCGGCTACCGCTTCCTGCCGCTGTCGGCGCTGCCGCAGGTCGACTTCCCGACCATCCAGGTGCAGACCTTGTATCCGGGCGCCAGTCCCGAGGTCATGGCGCGCACCGTCACCGCGCCGCTGGAGCGCC
>DAMAFT010000961.1:0-1551 GCA_031995805.1 Massilia sp. | reverse complement strand
AGAACTGCACCAGCATCGCCTGCACGTAGGTCAGCGTGTAGACGGATTTCAGGTGGGGAATGAGCACGTCGTTCAGCGAGGTCAGCAGACCCCACATGAAGAACAGGATGGTGACGACGGTGAGGGGGAAGGTATTGCCGGCCGGCGCAGCCCGGCCAGTAGGCGGCAGCGCCGCCTGTGAAACGCGTTCCATGCAGTCTCCTGGTTGGCCGCCGGACCGCTGTGGCGGTCGCGCGCGGCGCTTTTTTGGTGGAAATCCATTGTGCCCAGCGGGTTCGGACAGGGTCAAACCCGGCCGGCAGCCGGCGGCCGAGTTTAGTCGCCCGCGCTAAACAGGCGCCGTTCGCCCCGCGGGCCGCGCGAATTCCCATGAAATCGATTTCTTATATCGCTAATATAATCCGCAAACGGCTGTTTAGTAAAGCCGGCTAAACTTGCCGGGAACGGCGGGACGGCGTTTGACCCGCCTATGACCCTATGCAAGACTTCATGCCAAAAATGACGCCGCTGGCGTCCGCACACGACATCGGAGACAGCGTGAACCCCGAATCCCCGCGCGCCGCTGCCACGGGCAGCAGTTCCTCGCCGGTCACGATCCGCGACCTGGCCAAGTACGCCGGCGTCTCGACCGGCACGATCTCGCGGGCCCTGAAGAACGAGCCGGGCCTGACCGAGCACACGCGCCAGATGGTACTGACGGCGGCCCACGAACTCGGCTACGACTTCTGCAAGCTGCGCCGCAAGCGCATCCGCCGCCTGACCTTCCTGCTGCACCGCCAGCACAACACGGCCGCCAGCAGCCCGTTCTATTCGCCGGTGCTGCACGGCGCCGAGGAAGCCTGCCGCAAGCAGGGCATCGTGCTGTCCTTCATGGCGGTCGGCCCGGCCGACGGCGTCAACGAACAGTTGCGCATGCACGCGCCGGACGCGATCGTGTGCGCCGGCTTCTTCGAGCCGGAGCTGCTGGAGGCGCTGCGCGCCAGCGGCAAGCCGATGGTGCTGATCGACATGAAGCTGCGCGGCTACAGCTCGGTCAACCCGGACAACCACATGGGCGGCTACCTGGCCACCCGCCACCTGCTCGGGCTGGGCCGCGAACGCATCGCGATGATCTCGGGTCCGCTCAGCCACTACAGCGTGCGCGAGCGCAACCGCGGCTACCGCCAGGCGCTGTTCGAGGCCGGCATCCTGGCCGACCCGCGCCTGGACCTGTGCCTGCCCGACGGCCTCGACCTCGAGGCCGGCACCTACGAGGCGATGCAGTCGCTGCTGGCCCTGCCCCACCCGCCCGACGCGGTGTTCTGCTACAACGACGCGGCCGCGCTGGTCGCGATGCGCTGCTGCCTGGCCAACGGCCGCACGGTGCCGCACGACGTCTCCATCGTCGGCTTCGACGACATCTCCAGCGCCGTGCTGGGCCACCGTCCCCTGACCACGCTGCGCGTCGACAAGAAGCAGCTGGGCGCGCTGGGCGTCGAACTGCTGCTGCGCGGCGCCCAGGAACCGCCAGTGGAAAAAGTCTCCCCGGTCGAACTGATCGTGCGCGCCAGC
>DAMAFT010000960.1:0-1557 GCA_031995805.1 Massilia sp. | reverse complement strand
TGGGCGGCCTGCTGTACCTGTACGCACCCCAGGCCGGCGTGACGGCCACCGGCGACAGGATCTTCCCGGCCGTGGTCATGGGCCACCTGCCGGCCGCCGTGCAGATCGTGTTCCTGATCGCCCTGATCTCGGCGCTGTTCCCCAGCGCGGACGGGGCGATCACGGCGCTGACGTCGACCTTCTGCATCGACATCCTGGGCATCAAGCGCCGCGCCGGCCTGTCCGAGGCCGACCAGGTCCGGGTGCGCCGCCACGTGCACCTGGTGTTCGCCTTCCTGTTCCTGGCCATGGTGATGGTGTTCAAGTGGCTGGACGACCCGAGCATGATCGGCGTGGTACTGAAGGTGGCCGGCTATACCTACGGCCCGCTGCTCGGCCTGTTCGCCTTCGGCATGATGACGAAGCGCACGCTGCACGACCGCCTGGTGCCGTTCGTGACCATCGGTGCGCCCATCCTTTGCGCTTTGCTGGAGCATTATCAATCGACCTTGCTGGGCAGCTACCGGCTCGGCCTGGAACTCCTGATCGTCAACGGCGCTCTCGTATTCGCCGGACTGTTCGCGATCTCGCGCCGGGCTGGGAGCAGCCCGGCGGCAGTTGCCGCATAACCGTATTTTCACTCGTGGAGAATCGATGACCACCACCATCACCAAGCCCAAGTCCGCCCTGCGCCGCGGTGTCGGCGCCTTCTGGCGCGGCCTCGACGCCACCCGCCGCTTCCTGTTCAACCTGCTCTTCCTGCTGGTCGTCGTGGCGATCCTGTGGGCGATGTTCGGCGGCGGCATCAAGCCGCTGTCGCCCAAGACCGCGCTCGTGCTCGACCTGAAGGGCGAGCTGGTCGAGGAACGCGCCGGCAGCGTGCGCGATTCGCTGGTGGCCGGCGTGAGCGGCAATGCGCGCCGCCTGGTGCAGCTGCGCGACGTGCTGAACGCGCTCGACGCCGCCGCCAGGGACGCCAACATCGACAGCGTCGTGCTGCTGCTCGACGAGATGGACGGCGGCGGCCTGGCGTCGCTGCGCGAGATCGGCGCCGCCGTCGAGCGGGTGAAGGCGGCCGGCAAGACCGTGGTGGCCTGGGGCGGCAGCTTCGACCAGAAGCGCTACCTGGTGGCCGCGCACGCCAGCGAAGTCTACGTGCATCCGATGGGCATGGTGATGATCGAGGGCTTCGGCCGCCACCGTAACTATTACCGCGACGCGCTCGACAAGGTCGGCGTCACCGTCAACCTGATGAAGGTCGGCACCTACAAGAGCTTTGCCGAGCCGTATATCGGCAACGGCCCGTCGCAGGCGGCCCAGGAAGCGGACAGCTACCTGTACAACGCGCTGTGGACCAATTACATGGTCGAGGTCGAGAAGGCGCGCAAGCTGCCGGCCGGCGCGCTGGCCAAGGGCATCGAGGAACTGCCGCAGCGCATGGACGAGGCGAACGGCAACGCGGCCAAGGTGGCGCTGGACTGGAAGCTGGTCGACGGCATCAAGACCCGCGACGAAGTGCGCGACCTGATGGTCAAGCGCGGCGTCTACGAGGAAAGCTACAAGAGCTTCCGCCAGGTC
>DAMAFT010000959.1:0-1570 GCA_031995805.1 Massilia sp. | reverse complement strand
CCGTCAAGGGCGACGTGCACGACATCGGCAAGAACATCGTCTCGGTGGTCCTGCAATGCAATAACTTCGAGATCGTCAACATGGGCGTGATGGTGCCCGCCGCCGAGATCCTGGCCAAGGCCAAGGAAGAGAATGCGGACATCGTGGGCCTCTCGGGCCTGATCACGCCGTCGCTGGAAGAAATGGCGCACGTCGCGCGCGAGATGCAGCGCGACCCGTGGTTCCGCGACCGCAAGATCCCCCTCTTGATCGGCGGCGCCACCACCAGCCGCGCGCACACGGCCGTCAAGATCGCGCCGCACTACGAAGGCCCGGTCGTGTACGTGCCGGACGCTTCGCGCTCGGTGTCGGTGGGCCAGTCGCTGGTGACGGCCGGCCTGCGCGACGGCTACGTCGCCGAGCTGGAATCGGACTACGAGCGCATCCGCGAGCAGCACGCCAACAAGAAGGCGCTGCCGATGGTGTCGCTGGCGCAGGCGCGCGCCAACAAGGCGCAACTGGCGTACGCGCCGGTACGGCCGAAGTTCGTCGGCCGCCGCGTCTTCAAGAACGTCGACCTGGCCACCCTTGCGCGCTATATCGACTGGGGTCCGTTCTTCCAGACCTGGGACCTGGCCGGCCCCTACCCCGCCATCCTGACCGACGAGGTGGTGGGCGAGGAAGCGACCAAGGTCTTCGCCGAGGGCCAGGCGATGCTCAGGAAGATCGTCGACGGCCGCTGGCTGACGGCCAACGGCGTCATCGCGCTGCTGCCGGCGAACAGCGTGAACGACGACGACATCGAGGTCTACACGGACGACACGCGCACGGAGGTCGACTTCACCTGGTACGGCCTGCGCCAGCAGGGCGTCAAGCCGGTGGTCGACGGCGTGCAGCGCCCGAACCAGTGCCTGGCCGACTTCGTCGCGCCGAAGGGCTCCGGCATCAACGACTACATCGGCATGTTCGCGGTGACGGCGGGCCTGGGCATCGAGAAGCACGAGCAGCGCTTCGAGGCCGCCGGGGACGACTACTCGTCGATCATGCTGAAGGCCCTGGCCGATCGCCTGGCCGAGGCCTTCGCCGAGTACCTGCACGAGCGCGTGCGCACCGACCTGTGGGGCCATGCGGCGGGCGAGGACCTGTCGAACGAGGCGCTGATCAAGGAAGAGTACGTGGGCATCCGTCCGGCCCCGGGCTACCCGGCCTGCCCGGAGCACACGGTCAAGAAGGAGGTGTTCGAGACGCTGCAGGCGACCGACATCGGCATGGAGCTGACCGAATCGTATGCGATGTATCCGGGCGCTGCGGTCTCGGGCTTCTACTTCGCGCACCCGGACTCGAAGTACTTCGTGGTCGGCAAGATCGGCCAGGACCAGCTCGAGGACATGGCCAGGCGACGCGGGATGGACAAGGCGGAGCTGGAACGGCACCTGGCGCCGAACCTGTAGGCGGACGCACGGCTGGTGCGCACGGGGTGCCTACGCCGGCCGCGCGCACCCTACGGTGAAACGATCACCCGGACGATTTGAAGCTGATTGGACGCGTGGACGGCGTAGCCGTCCACCCGTTCAAATGGCGTAACGCACCA
>DAMAFT010000958.1:0-1571 GCA_031995805.1 Massilia sp. | reverse complement strand
GGCCGTTTAGTCTTGCCGCATTATACAAGCGGGGGCATGGCCGCAGGCTTAATCGTGCCTTATCGTCAATGCGAGGACACGAACGCGGCGCCGGGAAAGGCGGGCGGCAGCGCGAAGCTGGCGCGCATGCGCGCCGCCTCGGCCGCCGGCGTCGTGCCGAACAGGCGCCGGAACTCGCGGCTGAACTGGGAAGCGCTGGCATAGCCCACGGCGCGGCAGGCCGCTTCCGCCGTGAGGTCCTGGCGCACCATCAGCAGGCGCGCCTGGTGCAGGCGCGTCGACTTCAGGTACTGCATCGGCGAGGTCTGCGTGATCGCCTTGAAGTGCGCATGAAAAGCGGGCACGCTCATGCCCGCCTCGCGCGCCAGCTGCGGCAGGCTGAGCGCTTCCGCATAGCCGGCATGGATGCGCCGCAGCGCCCGGCCGATCTTGCCGTACTGCCCCTTCAGCGCCAGCGCCTCGCGCAGCGGTGCGCCCTGGGCGCCGGTCAGCACCCGGAAATACAGTTCGCGCAGCAGGCCCGGCCCCAGCACGGCCGCGTCCAGCGGGCGGTGCAGGGCTTCCAGCAAGCGCAGCACGGACGCGCGCATGTCCGCATCCATCGGGCTCGACATCATGCTTTGCGGCGCCGCGGCCTGCGCGCCGGCCGCGTGGCGGTCGATCTGCAGGATCAATTCGGCCGCCAGCGCGAAGTCCAGGTGCAGGTAGAGCGCCAGCAGGGGCTGCGCAGGCGTCGCGTCCGTCTCCATGTCGAACGGCACCGGCACCGACACGGCCAGGTAGTGCTGCGCATCATAGACGTACACCCTGTCGCCGAAATGGCCGCGCTTGCGTCCCTGGCAGACGATCACGATGCCCGGGTCGTACAGCACCGGCGTGCGCGCCAGCGCGCGGTCGGAGCGCAGGATGCGCACGCCCGGCAGCGCCGTGAGGTTGTAGCCCTCCACGGGGGCCAGCACGCGCAGCAGCTCGACCATGCGGCGCGGTGCGGGAACGGCAGGCTTCATAGTTTTAGGCAAGAAAAACAGCGGATCGGCGCTTACGGGGATGGTTTTCCGAGAATACCATGCATCCCAGTTCATTCATGGGAGGAATTTATGGCAAGCAGCAAACTCCTGCTGGTCACCGGCGTCAGCAGCGGATTCGGCCAGGCCCTGGCCCGCGAGGCGCTGGCGGCCGGCCACCGCGTGGCGGGCACGGTGCGCAACGACCAGGCGCGGCGCGACTTCGAGGCCCTGGCCCCGGGCCGGGCCCACGCCCGCCTGCTCGACGTGACGCAGTTCGACGCCATCGACGGCGTCGTCGCGGAGATCGAGGCGAACGTCGGCCCGGTCGACGTCCTCGTCAACAACGCCGGCTACGGGCACGAAGGCATCCTGGAAGAGTCGCCGCTGTCCGACATGCGGCGCCAGTTCGACGTCAACGTGTTCGGTGCGGTGGCGGTGACGAAGGCGGTGCTGCCGTTCATGCGCGCGCGCCGGCGCGGCCACATACTCAACATCACGTCGATGGGCGGCCACATCACGATGCCCGGCATCGCCTACTACTGCGGCAGCAAGTTCGCGCTGGAA
>DAMAFT010000957.1:0-1584 GCA_031995805.1 Massilia sp. | reverse complement strand
CCGACCTGGCACGCTACTACATCATGGCGATCAACCGCCCGGCGCAGTAACTTCCCCCTGACGAGGCCGGCCCTCGTCCTTCCCGGCATTGCCGAAAACGACTCCCCGCGCAGGCTGGAACCCAATGACATTGGGTCCCCGCCTGCGCGGGGACGATGCATTTCAGGGCTTGCATTTCCAGCATGTGGATATGCAATAAGCCACTTGCCGTATAATCCGGTATTTCGCCAAGCACGAACATCGAATGAAGGTATTCCGCGGACTTCCCAACGACAGGGCGCGCGCCCCGTGCGCACTCACGATCGGCAACTTCGACGGTGTCCATCGCGGACACCAGGCGCTGTTGGCCCACGTGACCGCGAACGCGCGCCGCCTTGGGCTGGAAGCCGCCGTGATGACCTTCGAGCCGCATCCGCGCGAATACTTCGCCCAGCGCAGCGGTGACCTGTCGAAGGCACCCGCGCGCATCGCCAACCTGCGCGACAAGCTCGAGTCGCTGGAAAACGCCGGCGTCGACCGCGTCATCGTCGAGCATTTCAACGAGCATTTCGCGGCCATGTCGCCGCAGGACTTCACCGAGCGCGTGCTGGTCGACGGCCTGCACGTGAAATGGCTGATGGTGGGCGACGATTTCTGCTACGGCGCCCGGCGCGCCGGCAACGTCGCGCTGCTGGCCGAGGCCGGCAAACGGCACGGCTTCGAGGTGCACAGCCTGCCGGCCGTGCTGCACGATTCCACCCGCATCTCGTCCTCGGCCGTGCGCGCCGCGCTGGCCGCCGCCGACTTCGACGCGACCCGCGCCCTGCTCGGCCACCCGTACGTGATGTCCGGCCACGTGATCCACGGCGCCAAGCTGGGCCGCACGCTGGGCTTTCCCACGCTGAACCTGCGCGTGGCGCACCGCCCGGCCCTGGCAGGCATCTTCGTCGTGCAGGTGCACGGCCTGGCCGACCGCCCGCTGCCGGCCGTGGCCAGCCTGGGCGTGCGTCCCACCGTCGAGGACGCGGGCCGCATGCTGCTCGAAGTGCACGTGTTCGACTGGAACCAGGCCTGCTACGGCAAGCTGGTGCGCGTCGAATTCCTGTCCAAGCTGCGCGACGAAGAGAAATACGTCGACCTGCCCACCCTCACGGCCGCCATCGAGCGCGACGCGCAGCAGGCGCGCGCCTGGTTCGCCCGGCGCGACGGCGCCACCACGGCCACCGACCGAATTTGAACGTGGACTCCCCGGCCGCGGCAGCCGTGGCCCCGGCACGATCCACCGTCACGAACAACAGCAGTCCACCTTAGAAAACACCATGTCCGATACCAAACCAGGCCAGGGCCAGAAACCCGGCAAGCAAGGCTCCCAGAAACCCGACAGCAAGTACCCGGTCAACATGACCGATACCCCGTTCCCGATGCGCGGCGACCTCGCCAAGCGCGAGCCGGGCTGGGTCAAGCAGTGGCAGGACAAGAAGATCTACGAGCGCGTGCGCAAGGCCGCCGCCGGCCGGCCGAAGTTCATCCTGCACGACGGTCCGCCATATGCCAACGGCGACATCCACCTGGGCCACGCCGTCAACAAGATCCTGAAGGACATGG
>DAMAFT010000956.1:0-1591 GCA_031995805.1 Massilia sp. | reverse complement strand
GGGCGCGCTTGCGGTTGCCTTCGACGACGTTGACGCTGACGACAACGGTGTCGCCCGGTGCGAAATCAGGGATGTTGCGGCCGAGGCGCGCAATTTCTTCTTGCTCGAGTTGCTGGATCAGATCCATGTGGGACTCCTTGTGCCATCTTGCCGGCGCTGCGTTCGCCCGGTAGAGGATGGGGTTGAACATGCGGTTGCCCGCGTTTTTCGCCTGTTACGGCGAATCCTTTGCTGCGAATTCCTGCTGTGCCTGCACTTCCAGGCTGGCGAGGAATTTTTCATCGGCCTTGTCCAGCCGGCCGGCGCTGCGCGCCTGGTCCAGCAGGTCGGGCCGTTTCCGCGCGGTCGCCTCCAGCATGCGCTGGCGGCGCCACTTCATGATTTCCGCGTGGTTGCCGCCCATTAGCACGGGCGGCACCGCGACGCCTTCGTAGACTTCCGGACGCGTGTAGTGCGGCGAATCCAGCAGGCCGTTGACGAACGAATCCTCGACCGCCGAGGCATCGTCGCCCAGCACGCCGGGAATGTGGCGCACCACCGCGTCCATCAGCGCCATCGCCGGCAATTCGCCGCCCGACAGCACGAAGTCGCCGAGAGAAATTTCTTCATCGACAACACGATCCAGCAGGCGCTGGTCGACCGCTTCGTAGCGGCCGCACAGCAGCACGAGGCCGGGTTCGTCCTTCAACTGCATGACGCGCGCATGCGTCAACGGCTTGCCTTGCGGCGACATGTACACCACGCGCGGCGCCGGCAAGCCCAGGTCGGCCTGGCGTTGCTTCGCCGCGGCGATCGTGGCTTCGAGCGGCTTGGCCAGCATCACCATGCCGGGGCCGCCGCCATACGGGCGGTCGTCGACGGTGCGGTGGCGGTCCGTGGTGAAGTCGCGCGGATTCCACAGCGACAGATTCCACAAACCTTGTTCGTGAGCACGCCGGGTCACGCCCGACTGCGTCAATGCGGCGAACATTTCGGGAAACAAGCTCACGACGTCAAACTGCATCGGGACCTCGCTTCAGGAGGATCGGGTCAATAATCCAGGCCCCAATCCAGGGTAATCAACCGGGCCTGCAGGTCGACCGTGCGGACGAACTGGTCCACGAAAGGCACCAGCCGCTCGGCGGCCTTGTCCTCGGCCACGGCCGGATCGGAGGCCGGCGTGATGCGCAGGATCGATTGCGCGCCGTTGTGCATCATGTCGGTCACCCTGCCGAGCGCTTCGCCCTGCAGGTTCACGACATCCAGGCCGATCAGGTCGGACCAGTAGTATTCATCTTCCGGCAATGCCGGGAAGTCCGCGCGCGACACCTGGACCTTGGCGCCTTTCAGCGCTTCGGCCGCATCGCGGTCGGACAGGTCCAGCAGGGTGGCCGTGACGTCGCCGCTATGGAACTTGGCGCTGCGCACCTGGACGGGGCGCAGCAGCGGCTTGTCGAGCCACCAGGTCTTGACGCTCAGCAGCGCATCCGCATCCACCGAGAACGGCGTCACGCGGACACCGCCGCGCAGCCCGTAGGCGCCGGAGACGTAACCGACCTGGACCAGGTCGTCGGGGATGCTTGCTGGATCGATCAAGCCTTGAAACCTGGCG
>DAMAFT010000955.1:0-1593 GCA_031995805.1 Massilia sp. | reverse complement strand
AGTTGGCGCACACGGTGACGGTGAGGCGGGTATTGCCGGCGGTGCGGCGCTCGGCGGCGGCGATCATGTCCTGCAGCTTCGGGTCGAAGCGGCTCAGGTCGCCCACCACTTTCAGGCGGATGTTATTCGCGTGCATCTTCGCCACTTCGCGCTCGAGCGCGCTGACGAACAAGCCCATCAGGTAGGACACTTCGTCGGCGGGACGGCGCCAGTTTTCCGAGGAAAAGGCGAACAGCGTCAGGTATTCGACGCCGCGCTCCACGCAGGCCTCGACGATCTTGCGCACGGCGTCCACGCCCTTGACGTGGCCGGCGACGCGGGGCAGCAGGCGCTTGGTGGCCCAGCGGCCGTTGCCGTCCATGATGATGGCGATGTGGCGCGGCACGACGGGGGCGTCGGGCACGGCGGTGGTCGAACTTTTGAAAATCATAAATCAGGCCAGAAGCGGCCGACCGGCGGATTCCGGATCGGCAACGCGGTTGCGGCAACAGCTTACCGCAAAAACAAGGCGAGCGGACCGGCCGAGGCAGGTCCGCCCTTCGATGACGAAGCCCGGCGCGCGGCCGGCGCGGTGCGTCACACCGTCATCACTTCCTTTTCTTTCTCGGCAACCAGCTTGTCGATGTCGACGACGGCCTTGTCGGTCATCTTCTGGATGTCGTCCTGGGCGCGGCGCTCGTCGTCTTCCGAGATGGCCTTGTCCTTCACCAGCTTCTTGAGTTGCTCGTTGCCGTCGCGGCGCACGTTGCGCACGGCGATCTTGGCGTCCTCGGCTTCCGACTTGCACAGCTTGACCATTTCCTTGCGGCGTTCCTCGGTCAGCGGCGGGGTCGGCACGCGGATCATCTCGCCGAACGACGACGGGTTCAGGCCCAGGTCGGAATCGCGGATCGCCTTCTCGACGGTGCCCAGCATTTTCTTTTCGTAGGGCTGGACGCCGATGGTGCGGGCGTCGATCAGGGTCACGTTGGCGACCTGCGACAACTGGGTCGGCGAACCGTAGTATTCGACCATCACGGAGTCGAGGATACCGACGTGGGCGCGGCCGGTGCGGACCTTGGCCAGGTTGGCACGCAGGGTCTCGATGGATTTCGCCATCTTGTCCTGGGCATTTTTCTTGACGTCAGCTACGGACATGCTGCTCTCCTGTATTTCAAATGATGTTAAACGTGTACCAGTGTACCCTCGTCGGCGCCCATGATCACGCGCTTGAGCGCGCCCGGCTTGACGATGGAGAACACCTTGATCGGCAGCTTCTGGTCGCGGCACAGGGCGAACGCGGTGGCGTCCATCACCTGCAGGTGCTTGGCGATCGCCTCGTCGAACGAGATCGACTCGTAGCGGGTCGCGTGCGGATCCTTCTTCGGGTCGGCGGTGTAGACGCCGTCGACCTTGGTCGCCTTCAGGACGATCTCGGCCGAGATTTCCGAGCCGCGCAGCGCGGCCGCGGTATCGGTGGTGAAGAAGGGGTTGCCGGTGCCGGCGGCGAACACGACGACCTTGCCCTCTTCCAGGTACTGCAGCGCCTTCGGGCGCACATAGGGCTCGACCACCTGCTCGATGCCGATCGCCGACATCACGCGGGCGGTGATG
>DAMAFT010000954.1:0-1596 GCA_031995805.1 Massilia sp. | reverse complement strand
CCCCGAGCCGTCCTGTTGACCGTGCTCGTACCTGACAGGCGTGACTTTCCCGCCTCCCGCCGGCACCTGGCCGGCGGCAGTGCCCGGCGTCGCCGCCGGACTCGCCACGGGTAGCGCCGTTGCCGCCGCGAGGGCGCCGGTGGCGAGCCGTTGCAAATTGATGGCCGCGTTGACGTCGCGGTCGTGGTACGCGCCGCAGCCGGCGCATGTCCAGGCGCGCTCGCCCAGGGCCAGGGCGGCGTTGCGTGCTCCGCAGCCCGAACAGAGCTTGCTGGACGGATACCAGCGGTCGGCCAGCACGATCAGGGTGCCGTAGCGCGCGGCCTTGTACAGCAGCTGGCGCCGAATTTCGTAAAAGCCGACATCCGAGATCGCGCGGGACAGCCTGGCATTGGCCAGCATGCCGCCCACGTTCAGGTCCTCGATCGCCACCGCTTGGTTTTCGCGGCACAGGCGCGTCGTGAGCTTGTGGATGAAATCCTGGCGCACCCGCGCGATACGGGCGTGCAGGCGCGCCAGCGCCTTCGCTCCCTTGGCGCGGTTCTTCGACACGGGCAGTCGCATGCCTTTCGGGATCCGGCCCGCGATCCCGGCCAAGGCCTTCGCGGCCTCCAGCTTGCGCGACAGGCGCCGGCCCCGGATGCGCAGGCGCCGCAACGCGGCAGTCAAGGGATGCGGCGCCGCGATCTTCTCGCCGCTGGCGAGCGTGGCGGCCGCGCTCACGCCGAGGTCGACGCCGGTGACACCGTGGCCGCTGCGCGACAGGCGCGCTGTCGCGTCGGGTACCTCGACCTGGACGCACAGGAACCAGTGATCCGCTTCGCGCGAGACGCTCGCGCCCAGGATGCGTCCAGGCCAGCGCAGCGCTTCGCACAGCGCCACCCGGCCGACCCTGGGCAGCACGGCGGTGCTTCCCTCGATCCTGAACTTGTCGTTCGCCAGGTAAAACACATCGCGGCAGCGCCCCTTTTTCTTGAATACCGGAGGGTATGCCGGCGTTCCTGCACGGCGCTGCTCGAAGTAGCGGCTCCAGGCCCTGGCGAGGTTGGTGAAGGGCTGCGCATGGGCGTCGCGGTGGACGGTGCGCAGCCAGGGCTGGCCGTTCTCGTCAAGCCAGGCCGGGTCCGCATACTTGATCCGGTTGAACTGCTTTTTGAGCGCCATCGTATTCGGCTTGCAGCCTGCGGCGGCCTGGCGCCGCCATTCGGCGAGCGCCCAGTTCCAGACCCGGCGCGCAGTCCCGGCCGCGCGCGCGAAATAGCCGCGTTGTTCAAGCGTGGGGTCAATCCTGATCCGGTGCGCCAGCAGCATCGTGACTCTCCAGCGCCGCGCGCAGCTGGCTCTCGGTATAGCGCCGGCGGTTGCTGGCGGGGCGCGCCGCCGGGACCAGTCGTCCCTCACGCTCCCAGCGCTGCAGCGTCTTGACCGTGATTCCCAGCCGCTTCGCTGCGTGTCCAATCGCTAAAGTGCTTTCCATGATCATTATTCGACACGTGGGTGCACATTAAGTTCGACTAGGGTCTAGCTCCTATCCTCGGCTTCCTCGATATCCACCATGGAGGTGCCGATGGCCATTCAAAAGAGACTCATCCTGGG
>DAMAFT010000953.1:0-1597 GCA_031995805.1 Massilia sp. | reverse complement strand
GATGGCCAGCGGGATGCGGTAGCGTTCCCAGGTTTCCATCAGCAGCGGGCCGATGCCGGCGGTCGGCGTGGCCAGCGCGCGCGAGGCCTCGATGTCGGCGCAGGGGATGCCGTCGGCGACGCCGCGGTGGTGCGGCGGGTAGCGTTCGGGACGGTGGTCGAGCCAGCGCTCGCTGGTGACGTAGTAATTGACGCCGATGACGTCGGGCGGGCAGGGATTGTCCTTGAACCAGAGGAATTCGGCAGCGTCGATGCCTGTCGCGAGCAGGTAGTCCCACAGCGCGTGTTTTTCGTCGACCATGCCGCACAGCAGGTCCCAGGCGAGCCAGCGGCGCTCGTTGTAGAACTCGGCCACCCGGGCCATTTCCGGCGTGCCGTAGGTCTTGCCGAGGTCGTCGGTCTGGACCAGCTTGGCCTGCGGGTTGACGGCGCGGATCGCGCGCATGCACAGCACCACGGCGCGGCACTGGTTCAGCAGCGCCCGGATGAAGGTGGCGTCGTCGGTGCCGTGCGGGTACCAGACGCCGTACAGGCCGGCGAAGCGCGCCGTCGTGCAGGGTTCGTTGACGGGCGTGTAGTACTCGAGCCACGGATAGCGCGCGGCCACGGCGCCGGCATACTCGGCCAGTTGTCCGGCGAAGGCCGGGTCGACCAGGCTGGTGTGGCGCGGGCCGCTGCCGTGGTGGATCAGGCCGGCGATCGGCGTGACGCCGTGCGCGCGCAGCGCTTCCAGGCGCTCGTCCGGCCACGACCAGTCGGCCTTGTCGATGCCGTCGGGGGCCGTGCGTTCCCACAGCACCGGGTAGCGGATCGCGCGGATGCCGGTGGCGGCGAAGCGGGCGATGTCGTCCGGGCGCGCGGCATGGCCGTTGCGGTCGAGCTGGTGGAAGTAGTCGTCGCGGACGCGATTGACGGTGCATTCGAGGCCGCCCCAGAGTTCCAGGGGGCGGGCGTGGCTGTTCGTGCTCTTGGTCGTTGTCATATTTCACCAAATGTATTAATTTTGTTGCAACAAAAAATCCATCGTCATCCCGCTCGGTAAAAAAAAGACGATGCGGGGAAGGGAGCCCGGCACGAAGGCGGTTGACAGCCTTGCGCCAACCTGCAACCATGCAGGCCATGAATTTTTCGTATCCACAACTCGTACTTGCCTGGTGGCGCCGCTGACAGCGCGCGGCCAGGGTAGGGATGTGTATCTCAAATAAACGCCGCCTCGATTCAGGTGGCGTTTTTTTTGACGCAGCGGGATCGAGGCTTGACCACCGAACAAGGAAACTCGATGAACCAGCAAACCTCCAGCGCGCAAGCGTCCGTCATCCTCACCGGCGATCGTCCCACGGGCCCGCTGCACCTCGGCCACTTCGTCGGCAGCCTGCGCAATCGCGTCACTTACCAGGATCAATATCGCCAGTACATCATGCTCGCGGACGCGCAGGCGCTCACGGACAACATGGATGACATCGGTAAGGTACACCGGAACGTGGTCGAGGTGGCGCTCGATTACCTTGCCGTAGGGATCGATCCGACCAAGTCGACCATCCTGATCCAGTCGCAGATCCCGGAACTGACCGAGCTGACCTTCTATTACCTGAACCTGG
>DAMAFT010000952.1:0-1597 GCA_031995805.1 Massilia sp. | reverse complement strand
TATCGTTTCGACGTTGCTCGACACGAATGGTAACATTGCAATTTGGCTTTTCCATGCACGGTCGGCCGCCGGCCCGACAGCGCGAACCGTTTATTCCGATGAGCGACCTGATCCACGACTTCATTTTCGCGTCGGCGCACCGCACGCCGGGGGCGCCGGCCCTCGTCCACGGGACGACGCGGCTCGACTACGCGACGCTGGCCGGCACCGTGCGGCGGGCCGCGCATGCGCTGCTGGGCGCCGGACTGATGCGCGGCGAGCGGGTCGCCGTCTACCTCGAAAAGCGTGTCGAGAACGTGGCCGCGCTGTTCGGCGCCGCGCTGGCCGGCGCCGTGTTCGTGCCGGTCAATCCGCTGCTCAAGCCGGACCAGGTCGCCCACATCCTGGCCGACTGCGAGGTGCGCATCCTGGTCACGTCGCACGAGCGCCTGGCGCAACTGGCGCCGCAACTGGCGCGCTGCCCCGGCCTGCGCACGGTGTTCGTCGCCGGCACGGCCACGGCGGCAGCGGCAGCGCCGGTCCTGCCCGGCACGGCGCTGCTCGCCTGGGACGAGGCCCTGGCCGACGCCGCCGAACGGGCGCCGCACCGCCGCATCGACACCGACGTCGCCGCCATCCTGTATACCTCGGGCAGCACCGGCAAGCCGAAGGGCGTGGTGCTGTCGCACCGGAACATGGTGGCGGGCGCGCGCAGCGTGGCCGGCTACCTGGAACTGGTGCCGGACGACCGCCTGCTGGCGGTGCTGCCGCTCAGCTTCGACTACGGCCTGAGCCAGCTCACCTGCGCCTTCCTGGCCGGCGCCAGCGCCGTGCTGCTGAACCACCTGTTCGCGCGCGACGTGGTCGACGCCGTGGCCGCCCATGGCATCACCGGCCTGGGCGCGGTGCCGCCGCTGTGGAACCAGTTGTCGCGGCTGGCCTGGCCGGACGGCTGCACGCTGCGCTACATCACCAATTCGGGCGGCGCCATGCCCGGCGCCACGCTGGCGGCGCTGCGGCGCGCCTTGCCGGCCACGCAGGTATTCCTGATGTACGGCCTGACCGAGGCGTTCCGCTCCACTTACCTGCCGCCGGCCGAGATCGACCGCCGTCCCGGCTCGATGGGCCGCGCGATCCCGAACGCCGACGTGCTGGTGGTACGCCCGGACGGCACGCCCTGCGCCGCCGACGAGCCGGGCGAACTGGTGCACCGCGGCGCGCTGGTGGCGCTGGGCTACTGGAACGATCCCGCCAAGACCGCCGAGCGCTTCCGCCCGGCCCCCGGCCAGGATCCGGGCCTGCCGCTGGTCGAGATGGCCGTGTGGTCGGGCGACACCGTGCGCCGCGATGCCGACGGCTACCTGTACTACATCGGCCGCGCCGACGACCTGATCAAGGTGTCCGGCTACCGTGTCAGCCCCACCGAGCTGGAAGACGCCGTGTACGCCCTGGGCAGCGTCGACGAGGCGGTGGCCTTCGGCGTGCCGCATCCGGAGCTGGGCCAGGCCATCGTCCTGCTGGCCGCCAGCAGCGCCGCCGACGCGCCCGATGCCGCCACCCTGCGCCGCGCCTGCCAGCAGCGCCTGCCGGCCTGGATGGTGCCGGCCCACGTCGAGGT
>DAMAFT010000951.1:906-1602 GCA_031995805.1 Massilia sp. | reverse complement strand
AAAAAGGCCACCGGCGTCACCTACCTGGACGCCCAGGGACGCGAGACCGAGCAGCCGGCCGACCTCGTGCTGCTGTGCGCCTTCTCGTACATGAACGTGCACCTGATGCTGGTGTCGGGCATCGGTACCCCGTACGACCCGGTCACCAGGACCGGCACCATCGGCAAGAACTACTCGTACCAGAACCTGAACCGCGTCTCGCTGTTCTTCGACGAGAGCGTGCAGGCCAACCAGTTCATCGGCATCGGCGGCGCCGGCGCCACCTTCGACGACCTGAACGGCAAGCAGAACGACCCGACCAGGTCCGGCTTCATCGGCGGTGGCCTGGTCTGGGCGCGCCAGCCGGGCGCCGGTCCGGTGCGCGGCATCGCCACGGCGCCGGGCGTCCCGAACTGGGGCAGCGCCTGGAAGAAGGGCGTCAAGGAAGCGTTCCGCCACTCGTTCTACTACGAGGTGCAGGGTTCGTGCATGTCCTACGACGATGCCTACCTGAGCCTGGATCCGAACTACAAGGACGCGTTCGGCCGCCCGCTGCTGCGCATGACCTTCGACTGGCACGACAACGAGATCAAGGCGTCGCAATACCTGGTCGACAAGGCCCAGCAGATGTCCAAGGTGCTGAACCCGCTGGCGATGAAGGGCGACGCCAAGAAGGACGGTTCGCACTACAACATCACCCAGTACCAGTCGACCCAC
>DAMAFT010000951.1:0-896 GCA_031995805.1 Massilia sp. | reverse complement strand
ACCCACACCTGCGGCGGCGCGATCATGGGCGCCGACCCGAAGACCTCGGCCCTGAACAAGTACCTGCAATCGTGGGACGTGTCGAACGTGTTCGCCCCGGGCGCCAACGCCTTCCCGCAGAACAACGGCTACAACCCGACCGGCCTCGTCGGCGGCCTGGCGTACTGGTGCGCCAAGGCCATCCGCGAGCAATACCTGAAGGCCCCGGGCCCGCTGGTGCAAGCATAAGGACAGCATGACGATGACTACAACGAAAAAAGCCATCACCGCCGTCGTCGGCATCGGCGCAGTCGTGTTCGCCGGTGCGCTGGCCTATGCCCTGACCCCGACCGCGACCCGCGCCATCGCCCCGGCCGACGCGTCGGCCGACCAGGCCAAGCTGGTCGAGACCGGCCGCTACGTCGCGATCACCGCCGACTGCGTGGCCTGCCACACGGCGCCGGGCGGCAAGTCCTTCGCCGGCGGCCGCGCGATCCAGTCGCCGATCGGCAATATGTTCAGCACGAACATCACGCCGGACCAGGCGACCGGCATCGGCAAGTACACGCTGGACGCATTCGACCGCGCGATCCGCCACGGCATCCGCCAGGACGGCGCCACGCTGTACCCGGCCATGCCGTACCCGTCGTACGCGAAGATGACCGACCAGGACGTGCGCGCCCTGTACGCCTACTTCATGCACGGCGTCGCCCCGGTGAACCAGGCCAACCGCAGCAACGAGATCACTTGGCCGCTGTCGATCCGCTGGCCGGTGGCGATCTGGCGCAAGCGCTTCGCGCCGGGCGACATGGGCCCGTTCCAGGTCTCGAAGTACCAGGGCGAGCTGCTGGCGCGCGGCGCCTACCTGGTGCAGGGCCCTGGCCACTGCGGCACCTGCCACACGCCGCGCGCGGCGA
>DAMAFT010000950.1:0-1604 GCA_031995805.1 Massilia sp. | reverse complement strand
GTCGACCTGAAACTCAAGGGCAACAGCTCCGGCCTGGCCTGCGTGCAGATGCTGCATGCGCACGACCCCGACATGCTGATCGTCGTGCTGACCGGCTTCGCCAGCATCGGCACGGCCGTCGAGGCGATCAAGCTGGGCGCCAGCCAGTACCTGGCCAAGCCGTCCAACACCGACGACATCGAGGCGGCCTTCGGACACGTGGCCGGGAATACCGAGCTGGAACTCACCAACCGCTCGACGTCGATCAAGACGCTGGAGTGGGAACGGATCCACGAAGTGCTGGCCGAGACCGATTTCAACATCTCGGAAGCGGCGCGCCGGCTCGGCATGCACCGCCGCACGCTGGCGCGCAAGCTGGAAAAGCAGCGCGTCAAATAAGTTCGCGCGGTCTTTGCACCACCTCAATGCCGCGCTTGCGGCTCCTAGCAGACTCGGCTATTGCGCAGCGCCCCCGCATGCGCGTTTTCCATCAACCGAGAAAGAGGTGATGCATGGCTACGCAAGAGAAGGCAGTCGACGGCGGCTCCTACGACGGCGCCGGTTCCATCCTGGGCACGATCGCTGGCCCGTCTGCGGCGCCTGCGCCGGACAGCCTGGGCGCCGACACGCGCGAGGACGAGCGGCTGCTCGACAAGGCCACGGAGGGCGCCGCCCTGGCGGCCGAACGGCCGTTCAACGCCACCAAGCCGCTCGAATACGGCGAAGCCGCCTTCACGCCGCACCGCGGCGAGACCCACGCCCCGCAAACGCCGCTGGCCACGGCCAGCACGACCACCGAGGACATCGCCTCGCGCAAGGTCGGCGGCGGCACGCCCGACATCGGCCAGAACCCGCTGAACGGCCCGCTGGACCGGGTGCGTGTCGACGACAGCCGGCGCGCGCTGACCACCAACCAGGGCGTCAAGGTCGCGGACAACCAGGATGCGCTGAAGATCGGCCTGCGCGGCCCGACAGCGATGGAGGATTTCATCCTGCGCGAGAAGCTGACCCACTTCGACCATGAGCGCATCCCCGAGCGCGTGGTGCACGCGCGCGGCGCCGGCGCCCACGGCTACTTCGAGAACTACGACGACCTGTCGGGCCTGACGCGGGCCGCCCTGTTCGCCCGGCGCGGCAAGCGCACCCCGGTGTTCGTGCGCTTCTCGACGGTGGCCGGCTCGCGCGGCTCGGCCGACACGGCGCGCGACGTGCGCGGCTTCGCCACCAAGTTCTATACGGACGAAGGGGTGTTCGACCTGGTGGGCAACAACATGCCGGTATTTTTCATCCAGGACGCGATGAAGTTCCCGGACCTGATCCATGCCGTGAAGCCCGAGCCGCACAACGAGATCCCGCAGGCCTCGAGCGCGCACGACACCTTCTACGACTTCGCCGGCCTGTCGCCGGAAATCTTCCACATGCTGATGTGGGCGATGTCGGACCGCGCGATCCCGCGCAGCTACCGCACCATGCAGGGCTTCGGCGTGCACACGTTCCGGCTGGTGAACGCGCAGGGCGAGGCGCGCTTCGTGAAGTTCCACTGGACGCCGCTGCAGGGCACCCATTCGCTGGTCTGGGACGAGGCGTCCAGGCTGGCCGGCGCCGACCCGGACTTCCACCGGCGC
>DAMAFT010000949.1:0-1607 GCA_031995805.1 Massilia sp. | reverse complement strand
TCCTGGTCGACCTCGAGACGCGCGAGCGCGCCCGCACCGGCATCGCCAACCTGCGCGTCGAATACAACAAGGTGCACGGCTTCTACATCGAGGTCACGAACGGCCAGGCCGACAAGGTGCCCGAGGACTACCGCCGCCGCCAGACGCTGAAGAACTGCGAGCGCTACATCACGCCGGAACTCAAGGCCTTCGAGGACAAGGCCCTGTCGGCCCAGGACCGCGCGCTGGCGCGCGAAAAGCTGCTGTACGACTTGCTGCTGGCCGACCTGGCGCCGCACATCGCGTGCCTGCAGCGCGTCGCGGCCGGCATCGCCCAGGCCGACGTGCTGGCCGCCCTGACCGGCCACGCGGTGCGCAACAACTGGTGCGCGCCGCAGCTGGTCGCGGATCCGTGCCTCACCATCGCCGAAGGCCGCCACCCGGTCGTCGAGAACCAGATCGAGCGCTTCATCGCCAACGACTGCAGCCTGTCCAACGAGCGCCGCCTGCTCCTGATCACCGGCCCGAACATGGGCGGCAAGTCGACCTTCATGCGCCAGGTGGCCCTGATCACGCTGCTGGCCTACGTCGGCAGCTACGTGCCGGCGGCCAGCGCGACGATCGGCCCGATCGACCGCATCTTCACCCGCATCGGCGCCTCCGACGACCTGGCCAACGGCCGCTCGACCTTCATGGTCGAGATGACGGAATCGGCCACGATCCTGAACGGCGCCACCGAGCACTCGCTGGTGCTGATGGACGAAGTGGGCCGCGGCACCTCGACCTTCGACGGCCTGGCGCTGGCCTGGGCCATCGCGCGCCACCTGATCGACGCCAGCCGCAGCTTCACCCTGTTCGCGACGCACTACTTCGAACTGACCCAGTTGCCCGACTCCCACCCGAGCGCCGTCAACGTGCACCTGTCGGCCGTCGAGCACAAGGACAGCATCGTGTTCCTGCACGCCGTCCAGGACGGCCCGGCCTCGCAGAGCTATGGCCTGCAGGTGGCGCAGCTGGCCGGCGTGCCGCCGGCCGTGATCCGCGCCGCGCGCAAGCACCTGGCGCGCCTGGAAGCGCAGGCGCTCGACGCCACGCCGCAGCTCGACCTGTTCGCCGCGCCGCCGTGCGACGACGCGGCCGACGATGCCGACGGCGCCGCGGCCGCAGCCGGAGATGGCGCGCCGGCCGCGCCGGCGCCCTCCCCCGCGCTGGCGCTGCTGGACGACATCGACCCCGATGCCCTGAGTCCGCGCGAAGCACTCGAACGCCTGTACGAACTGAAGCGGCTGGTCGCCGCCGGCACGGCCGGCTGATGCGCCGCGCCCGCGCGATCGCCGCCCTGCTGGGTGCAGTCCTGTGCTGCGCCGGCGCCCTGGCCGCCACCAGGGACCGTGCCGACGCGAAGGACGGCGCCAGGGACGACGCGACCGCCCACCGGTTCGCGGTGATCGGGCACGGGCAGGCCGAGAACGGCGACCAGCGCCTGAAGCAGGCACTCGCCGACAACGACGGCAAATCGGTCGCCTTCCTCGTCGTCACCGGCATCAAGGGCGGCAACGAACCGTGCAGCGACCGGCTGTACCAGCAGCGGCGCGCACTGGTCGATGCCGCGCACCGTCCGGTCGTGG
>DAMAFT010000948.1:0-1609 GCA_031995805.1 Massilia sp. | reverse complement strand
TTACGAGATCTACATGGTGGCCGATGCCTCGGGCGGCACCTCGAAGGACGCGCACGACTTCGCCATGCAGCGCATGGTGCAGGCCGGCGTGGTCCCGGTCACCTGGCAGCAGGTGCTGCTGGAATGGCAGCGCGACTGGAAGAACCGCGACACCTACGATGCCGTCATGCAGATCGTCAAGGACCATTCCGGCGCCTATGGCATGGGCGTGGACTATGCCTACACCATGGTGCACAAGGCCGCCCAGCGCGCGCAAGCTGGCCACGAGGTGCTGGCGCCCGTTGCTGCCCCCGTGCGCTGAGCTGAGGGGCCGCCGCCGGGCCTACGCCTGACCCAGCTCGCGCGAGTTGGCGTCGGTCCTGAACAGCATCGGCTGCGGCTGCGGTTGCGCTTGCTGCCGGCGCTGTGCATGCAGCACGATCGCCTGCACCTGGCCGTGGCGCGGCGACTTGGCGCAGACCGGGTCGGCCGCCTCGGCGTCGCCCGTCAGCGCATAAGCCTGGCAGCGGCAGCCGCCGAAATCCCGGTCCTTCTCGGCGCAGCCGCTGCACGGCCACTTCATCCAGGCGTCGCCGCGGTAGCGGTTGAAGGCGTCGCTGGCATGCCAGATGTCGTGCAGGCTGTCGTCGCGCACGTTCGGGAAGGCGATGCCCGGCAGCGAGCGCGCCGCATGGCAGGGCAGGGCGGCGCCGTCCGGCGCGATGCCGAGGAAGACCGAGCCCCAGCCGTTCATGCAGGCCTTGGGCCGGTCCTCGAAATAGTCGGGCACCACGAACAGGATGCGCATCCGCTGGCCGATCCGCGCGCGGTATGCCGCGACGACGGCTTCGGCCCGTTCCAGCTGCGCGCGCGTCGGCATCAGCTGGTCGCGGTTGAGCAGCGCCCAGCCGTAGTACTGGGTATTCGCCAGCTCCAGGTATTCCACGCCCATCTCCAGCGCCATCTCGATGATGCGGCCGACGTGGTCGAGGTTGAGGCGGTGCAGCACCACGTTCAGCACCATCGGGTAGCCGTGCTGCTTGATCAGCCGGGCCACGCGCGACTTCAGCTCGAACGTGCGGGCGCTGGACAGGAAGTCGTTCATCTCGCGGGTCGAATCCTGGAACGACAGCTGGATGTGGTCGAGCCCCAGCGCCTTCAGGCGCGCCAGGCGCGCCTCGGAGAGGCCGATCCCGGACGTGATCAGGTTCGTGTAGAAGCCGAGCCGGCGCCCTTCGCCGACCAGTTCCTCGAGGTCGTCGCGCAGCAGCGGCTCGCCGCCCGAGAAGCCGAGCTGGGCGGCCCCCAGCCGGCGCGCCTGGCGCAGCACGTCGATCCATTGCGCTGTATCCAGCTCGCGCCGCTCGTGCGCATAGCCGACCGGGTTGTAGCAGAACGGGCAATGCAGCGGGCAGCGGTAAGTGAGTTCGGCCAGCAGCCAGAGCGGCGGAGGCACCTTGCGGCGGGCGATCGGATCGTCCATGACCGGGCCGCCAGTCAGGAAATCCAGCCGCGCTCGCCGGCGGCGCGCAGGAAGTCGTCGACGTCGCCGCGCAGGCCGCCGCAGCCGAAGGCCTGTTCCAGTTCGTCGACGATGGCCGGGATGGTGCGCAGGCCGTCGCAGCGCCTG
>DAMAFT010000947.1:0-1609 GCA_031995805.1 Massilia sp. | reverse complement strand
CGCAGCCGACCGCCGCGCCGTCGATGTCGCGCGCCACCAGGAACAGCACGTCGCCCTGCATCAGGGCATCGACGTCGAGCAGGTGGTTGCTCTCGGCCGGGTACAGCGCCGCGTGGTAGGCGTCCAGGCGCGCCAGCATGGACAGGACGTCGGGCTGGTTCGGGGTTTCGGTATTGATGATCATGGTCGTGGCGTGCTGCGGTGGCGGGTGCGACAGGAAAACGGCGCGGCCGGTTGGCCGCGCCGTGGTGCGGATGCGGAAGAGTTTAACCCAGCTGTTCCAGCAGCTTCTCGGCCGACGACACGTCGAAGCCGGCCGCCTCGACGTTCAGCTGCTCGACCACGCCGTCCCGCACCAGCATCGAATAGCGCTTGGAGCGCACGCCCATGCCCTTGGCGACCAGGTCGAACTCCAGGCCCAGGGCCCTGGTGAAGGTGGCGCTGCCGTCGGCCATCATGCGCACGACGCCGGTGGCCTTCTGGTCGCGGCCCCAGGCGCCCATCACGAAGGCGTCGTTGACGGACACGCACCAGATCTCGTCGACACCCTTGGCCTTGAAGGCGTCGGCCAGGCGGATGTAGCCCGGCAGGTGCTGGTTCGAGCAGGTGGGCGTGAACGCGCCCGGCAGGCCGAGGATGGCGATGGTCTTGCCGCGCACGAGGTCCGCGACCTGGAAGGTATTCGGACCGAGCGCGCAGCCCTCGGTCTCGGTCTCGATGAATTCGGCCAGGGTGCCCTCGGGCAGGCGGTCGCCGATCTGGATGGTCATGGAAATCCCTCTATCTCGTTATAGGAACCCGCAAGTATGCCTGATCCATCCCAAACCGGGGTCAGAGCCCGATTTTTGGAAACTAACCCGATGAAATTGCCAAAAACCGGGCTCTGACCCCGGCTCTGACCCCGGTTTGAGGGAGGATAAACGAAAGGCCAGGACCGCTTGCACGGTACTGGCCTCGCATCATGGAGTGCCGGTGGTCAGCCGGCTGGTTTTTTCTTGGTTGGCTGGGAGCTCAGTCGGCCTGCTTGCGCAGGAAGGCCGGGATGTCGTAGGTTTCGACGCCGTTGTTCTGCATCGCGCGCACCTGCTCGGATGCCTGCTCGCGGCGCCATACGGCCGGCTGCTTCAGGCCTTCGGCGGTGCCCGGGATCGCGCCCATGCCCATGCCGGCGGTCGGCACGGTGGAGGCGCCCATCACCGGCGTGTTGTAGGTGCCGGTGCGCAGGACCTGCTGCGGCTGGACCAGGGAGATGGCGGCCTTGTTGCGGCCCAGGCCCGTCGCCACCACGGTCACGCGCAGTTCGTCGCCCATCGCGTCGTCGTAGGCGATGCCCTGGGCGATCGCCGCGTCTTCCGCCGCGAAAGCGCGCACGGCGGCCATGACTTCCTTGATCTCCTTGCCTTTCAGGCCGCGCGAGGCGGTCACGTTGACCAGCACGCCGCGGGCGCCCGACAGGTCGATACCGTCCAGCAGCGGCGACGCCACGGCCTGCTCGGCGGCGATGCGCGCGCGGTCCACGCCGGCGGCGGTGGCGGTGCCCATCATGGCCTTGCCCTGCTCGCTCATGATGGTCTTGACGTCGTTGAAGTCGACGTTGATGTGGCCCGGG
>DAMAFT010000946.1:0-1618 GCA_031995805.1 Massilia sp. | reverse complement strand
CCGCCAGTTCTTCGGTCAGCAGCAGCTGGATGTCCGGCAGGCCCAGTTCGTCGCCCTGGTACAGGCACGGCGTGCCCTTGAGCGACAGCTGCATGGCCAGCACCAGCTTGGCCAGGGCGGCGCCGGCCTGCGGCGTCCAGGGACCGTCGGACCAGCGCGTCGCCACGCGGATCGCGTCGTGGTTGCCGACCGACCAGGAGCCCCAGCCGTCGGTCACGCGCTCGTTGAACTCCTCGACCTGGCGGCGGATGTGGGCGCTGGAGAATTCCGGCGTCAGGAGGTTGAAGCTGTAGGCCATGTGCAGCTTGTCGCCGCCGGCGGTGTACTCGGCCATCTGGGCCAGCGCGTCGTCCGAGCTGACCTCGCCGATCGACACGGCGCCGTATTCGTCCAGCAGCGCGCGTACCCTCTGCAGGAAGGCGATGTTTTCCGGCTGGGTCTTGTCGTGGATGTGCGCCTGCATGCCGTACGGGTTCACGTCCGTGACGGTCGAGGTGTCGCGCACCAGCGCCGGCGGGTTGCTGCGCAGCTGGCGGTCGTGGAAGTGGAACACGCAGGCGTCCATGCGCACGCCGTCGACGCCGCGCTCGAGCCAGAAGCGCAGCGAATCCAGGTGGGCCTGCTGCACGTCCGGGTTGTGGAAGTTCAGTTGCGGCTGGCTGACCAGGAAGTTGTGCATGTAGTACTGCTTGCGGCGCGTGTCCCACTGCCAGGCCGAACCGCCGAACACGGACAGCCAGTTGTTCGGCGGGTTGCCGTCCGGGAGCGGGTCGGACCACACGTACCAGTCGGACTTCGGATTGTCGACGCTGGAACGGCTCTCGACGAACCACGGGTGCGCGTCGGCCGTGTGCGACATCACCTGGTCGATCATGATCTTCAGGCCCAGCGCATGCGCCTTGGCGACCAGCTTGTCGAAGTCGTCCAGGTTGCCGAACAGCGGATCGACGTCGCAGTAGTCGGCGATGTCGTAGCCGAAGTCCTTCATCGGCGACTTGAAGAACGGCGACAGCCAGACGATGTCCACGCCCAGGCTGGCGATGTAGTCGAGCTTGGCGGTGATGCCCGCCAGGTCGCCCACGCCGTCGCCGTTGGTGTCGAGATAGCTGCGCGGATAGACCTGGAAGATGATGGCTTCCTTCCACCACGGGTTCTGGTCGTTCTGGGCGTTCGCTGGAGAAGTCATGAGAGGGTGTCCTTGATAATTTTTACGCAATATACAGGATGACGATCGCGCTGACAATCGCACAGGAACAGGCCCGAAAAATCAAATATCCATAAAAATCAGTGACTTGAAGTCGTGATCGTTGCATGAAAACGATGCCATCGGTAGTCAAACTACAGATTCAGCCGATTGGAAACGCTTCTATTAAGTAAGTTCCTGTTGCCAAGTTGGCTCCGCTTGCATAGCATCGCGGGATGACACGCAACCCCGTCGTTCCCGCGCAGGCGGGAACCCATGCTGACGTGCCGGAGCCGGTCGATACGACGCGAGGCGAACGGCGCGACTCCGGTGAGACGCCGCATGGATTCCCGCTGGCGCGGGAATGACGCCCATAAGGAGACTTCCTGGTGACCCAGAATCCGCCAGCGGCCAAGGCCGCCGCAACCGGCCGCA
>DAMAFT010000945.1:0-1621 GCA_031995805.1 Massilia sp. | reverse complement strand
GAATATGCGGAGCAATCCTTCCCGAGCATGTACATCCTGGCGGATTTCTACGGCGACGGCGACCAGGACATGGTCCGTCAGTTCAGTGTCGGCACGCCGCTGATCTTCTACGAAAACGACGGCGGGACGCTGGCGGAGTCGACCAAGATCACCTTCGCGGCGACGAACACCATCAACATCACGTCGATGCGGGCGGTCGACTTCGACGGCGACGGCGACCTTGACCTGTACCTGCAGGTCCCCAGCAGCAACAATGACTTCTACATGGAGATGCAGGGCGCGGCGCCGAAACTGACCGGCGCGTCGGTCACGGACGGCAACACTCCGGTCGCGCCCGACGCCAATATCGTACTGCGCTTCAGCGAAGCCGTGTTCGCCGGCGCCGGCAACATCTACATCCATCGCGCGTCCGACGGCGCCGTCGTCGCCACCATCGCCGCGACCGGCGCCGCCGTCGGCGGCAGCGGCACCAGCGCGATCACGATCGACCCGGCCGCCACGCTGGCCGCGAACACCACGTACTACCTGACCTTCGACACCCACGCCTTCGCCGACGCCGACGGCATCGTGTTCGGCAAGCTGGACTACACGAGCCTGTTGCGCGTCGGCCAGGACGACCCGAATTTCCTGCGCTTCACCACCGGAACGCCGAACGCGGCGCCGACCCTGACCAGCATGGGCACGCTGGCCGGCGGCACCGAGGATACCGTCAAGACGATTTCCTTCGCCGACCTCCAGGCGGCCGGCAACGACAGCGACAGCGACGGCAGCGTGACCGCCTTCGTCGTCAAGGCAGTGAGCAGCGGCACCCTGAAGATCGGCCTGGACGCCGCCAGCGCCACCGACTGGGCCGCCGGCAGCAACGACGTCATCGACGCCGGCCACCTGGCGTTCTGGACGCCGGCCGCGAACGCGAACGGCATCGGCCAGGCCGCGCCGGGCGCCTTCACCGTGGTCGCGCGCGACGATGGCGACGCCGTCTCCGCGACGCCGGTCCAGGTCAAGGTCAACGTGGCCGCCGTCAACGACCCGCCGACGCTGGCGCACGGCGCCAGCTTCACGTCGATCGCGGAAGACGCAGCCGCGAACCCGGGCGACCGCGTCGGCGACTTGATCCTCGCATCGGGCTACGCCGACGTCGACGCCACCAATACCTTCCCGACCTCGGCCGTCATCGTCGCCGACGGCGCCGACCCGCTCACCGAGGGCCACTGGGAATACTCGACCGACGGCGGACAGCACTGGCACGGCATCGGCAGCGTCTCGCCGACGTCCGCCCTGATGGTCGGCGCCAGCGGGTTCCTGCGCTTCGTCCCCGTGGCCGACTATGCCGGCACGCCGGGCGCGCTGACGGTGTACGCGACCGACGCCAGCCTGGGCGGCATGCCATCCTCGTGGAACGGCGTCAGCGAACTGCGCGTGACCGTCGACACCACCACGGTCGGCGCCAGCTCGCCGCAATCGACGACTGCCGTGGACTGGACCGTCACGGTGGACGCCGTCAACGACAAGCCCGCCATCACGAACCTGGGCAGCGGCGACGACCGGACCTGGACCGCCGGCAGCGCGCCGCTCCTGGTCGACCTGGGCGCGGACGCCGTCGTGACCGACGTCGACAACA
>DAMAFT010000944.1:0-1626 GCA_031995805.1 Massilia sp. | reverse complement strand
CCTTCGAGAAGATCTTCGTGCTGGTCGTGTGGGTGGCGGTGGCGCTGTACATCGCCGGCATGTGGCCGGACATCCTCCATTTCCTCGACAGCTACCAGCTGCAGTACGGGCCGAAGAAGAGCAGCCGGGTGTCGCTGGCCGACATCCTGCAGGCAATCGTCTCGGTCGTGGTGCTGCTGATGCTGGCGCTGTGGGCGGGCACCGCGCTGGAAGAGCGCCTGATGGGCCTGACCACCTTGCACAGCTCGCTGCGCGCGGCGCTGGCGCGGGTCAGCCGCGCCGTGCTGATCGTCGGCGCCGTGCTGCTCAGCCTGAACCTGGTGGGCATCGACCTGACCGTGCTGTCGGTGTTCGGCGGTGCGCTCGGCGTCGGCCTGGGACTGGGCATGCAGCGCATCGCCAGCAACTACGTGTCCGGCTTCATCATCCTGCTGGAACGCAGCCTGTCGATCGGTGACATGATCTCGGTGACGAATTTCACCGGCAAGGTCACCCAGATCAATACCCGCTACACGGTGCTGCAGGGCCTGGACGGTGTCGAGACCGTCGTGCCGAACGAGATGCTGATCGCCGGCGCCGTGCAGAACCAGTCGCTGAGCCACCGCCGCGTGCGCGCCGGCACCAAGCTGACGGTGGCCTACGGCTCCGACCTCGACGTGGTGATGCCCTTGCTGGTCGCGCAGGCCGTCGGCACCCCGCGCGTGCTGGAAGAGCCGGCGCCGGGCTGTTCGCTGTCGCGCTTCGGCCCCGACGGCTACGAGCTCGACCTCGGCTTCTGGATCGCCGACCCGGAAAACGGGCAGGGCGGCGTGGCATCCGAGATCAACAAGAAAATCTATGCGCTGGTCAGCAGCGGGCAAATCCGGCTGGGGTATCCCTCGGTCGATACGCGCCTGCTCGACAACCACATCGCCTCGGTTGTGGCGCGGATCACGCAAACGACCGGCGAGGTGCCGCCGCCGGCGCAATGATTGGCCCAAAGCGTGCCAGGCAGCAGTAGTTACGCGTAAAATGCGTATGCGTCATGCGATATACATGACATTCTTTTGGCAGAGATCGTTACAAAGAAAGAACGGCCTGCATCAAAGCCATCGATAGTGGAGCATCAATGAACTTCCTGAGCAACATCCTGCACGCCGTGCTGTCCTTCATGGATGGCGGCCTGTTCGACCTGTCGGTCTGGCAGATGGTTGTGTACACGCTGGTCGTGACGCACATCACGATCGCGGGCGTCACCATCTACCTGCACCGCCACCAGGCACACCGCGCGCTGGACCTGCATCCGATCGTGAGCCATTTCTTCCGCTTCTGGCTGTGGCTGACCACGGGCCAGGTGACCAAGGAGTGGGCCGCCGTGCACCGCAAGCACCACGCCAAGTGCGAGACCGTGGACGATCCGCACAGCCCGGTCACGCGCGGCATCAAGAAGGTGCTGCTGGAAGGCGCCGAGCTGTACCGCGCCGAGACGAAGAACCAGGAAACCCTGGACAAGTACGGCCATGGATGCCCGAACGACTGGATCGAGAACAAGCTCTACACCCGCTACAGCTGGCTGGGCGTGTCGATGCTGCTGCCAATCAGCTTCATGCTGTTCGGCGTGGCCGGCATCACGATCTGGGCCGTGCA
>DAMAFT010000943.1:0-1627 GCA_031995805.1 Massilia sp. | reverse complement strand
TCAGGCGGTCGACCAGGATCGGCTCGGCGCGGAACTTGTCGCGGCGGTGGATCAGCGTCACCTTGGTGGCGATGTTGGACAAATACAGCGCTTCCTCGACCGCGGTATTGCCGCCGCCGATGACCGCCACTTCCTGGTTGCGATAGAAGAAGCCGTCGCAGGTCGCGCAGGCCGACACGCCCTTGCCCATGAATTCCTGTTCGCTCGGCAGGCCGAGGTACTGCGCCGAGGCGCCGGTGGCGATGATCAGGGCGTCGCAGGTGAATTCGTGCGAGTCGCCCACCAGGCGGATCGGCTTCTCGTTCAGGAACGTCGTGTGGATGTGGTCGAACACGATCTCGGTATTGAAACGCTCGGCGTGCTGCAGCAGGCGCTGCATCAGTTCCGGACCCTGGACGCCCAGCGGGTCGCCCGGCCAGTTCTCGACGTCGGTCGTGGTCATCAGCTGGCCGCCCTGTTCGACGCCGGTCACCAGCATCGGCTGGAGATTGGCGCGCGCGGCGTAGACGGCGGCGCTGTAGCCGGCGGGGCCCGAGCCGAGGATCAGGACTTTGGCGTGTTTACGAGTAGTCATGTTTGAACTTCTTCTATGGAATGATGCCCGGAAAGTGGGGCCGGACAGCACGGGAATCAAGGGGAGGCGAAGGGAGGATTATAGTCGATGATGCAGATGAGCATGAATCGTGGGCCGCCTCGGCCGTATATCGCTTAGAATGGGCATCTTTGGGGATTCCACCCCGGCAGTACACGTTTCAATCCGCAATGAGCAAGAATAGTTCAACGACCGGTTCGACCTACACCCACAAGCCGCGGCCGCCCCGCCAGCCGATGCCGAACCGGCTCGTGCGCCTGCTGTCGGAGGCGCGCTGGCTGGTCACGGCCGTCGCCTTGTTGTATTTCGTTCTCATTTTGCTCAGCTATAACAAGGCCGATCCGGGCTGGTCGCACGAGAACGCCGTGGCGCACGTGGCCAACCTGGGTGGCCGTGCCGGCGCCTGGCTGGCCGACCTGCTGCTGTTCATCTTCGGCTTTTCGGCCTGGTGGTTGTGCGTCTGCTTTTCGCGCGCCGTCTGGAAAGGTTACCGGCGCCTGCACAGCCGCTTCATGAAGGGCGAGCAGCCGGTCCAGGAACCGGAGCACGAGGGAGAAATCGTGATCCGCTGGATCGGCTTCGCCTTCATGCTGGCCGGCAGCGTCGGCCTCGAATTCCTGCGCATGTGGTCGCTGAAGGTGGAGTTGCCGCGCTCGGCCGGCGGCGTGCTGGGCCAGCTGATCGGCCACGCCGCGCATACCGCCTTCGGCTTCACCGGCGCCACCCTGCTGCTGCTGCTGCTGTTCGGCCTGGGCTTTTCCTGGTACTTCCAGGTGTCCTGGCTGGCCGTGGCCGAGCGCATCGGCGAGTCGGTCGAGAACACGATCGACTGGTTCCGCATGCGCATGGAAGACCACGAAGACCGCAAGCAGGGCGAAGCCGCCGCCGTCAAGCGCGACGAGCTGGTGGTCAACGAGCGCCAGAAGTACACCGAAAAGCATCCGGCCCCGCCGCCGATCGTCAAGGCCGAGCCGGCGCTCGAGCCGCGCGCCGAGCCCGTGATCCTGCCGCCGTCGACGCCGGCCTCGCTCGCCA
>DAMAFT010000942.1:568-1628 GCA_031995805.1 Massilia sp. | reverse complement strand
GCTTACCGCCCCTGCGCGCCCGCCGCGACGCCGTCCCCTGCCTGCTGCACCACTACCTGTCGCTGTACGAAGGCCAGTACGGGCGTCCCGTGCGCGAGCTCGACCCGGGTGCGCTGCAGCGCCTGTGCGACTGGCCGTGGCCCGGCAACGTGCGCGAACTGCGCCATGCCTGCGAGCGCGCCGTCATCCTCGGCAGCGCGGCCGACTACCGCTGGGAAGACTTCGGCCTGGCGGCGCCGGCGTCCGCACCGGCCGCCCCGGAGGCGGCGCCGTCGCCGTCCGCCCGGGCGCAGGACTTCCGCCTCGGGGCGCTGGAGCGCGAGACGATCGCCGCCGCGCTGGACAAGGCCAAGGGCAACATCAGCCTGGCCGCGCGCCTGCTGGGCGTGAGCCGCGCGGCGCTGTACCGCAAGCTGGGCAAGCATGGCATCTGAGGCGCGCGCGAAGGTGACCGCCCTGGCGCTGGCCGGCGCCGCCGCGCTGCTGGCCTGGGGCGCCGGCCGCCTGCACGCCGCGCCGCGGCCGGCGCTGTTGTGCGCACTGGGCGCGCTGGCGCTGCTGGCATGGCTGTGGCACCGCCTCGGCATGCTGGCGGCGCCACCGCGCGTGCCGGTGGCGGAAGCGCCGGCCGGCGCCGCCGGCGAAGCGCGCCGGCTGCTGGACCAGGCGCTGGCGCTGGAGGCGCGCCTCGAACACGCGCCGATCGCGCTGTTCCTCATCGACGACGCCGCGGGCGGCCAGGTCGCGCCGCTCAACGCCAGCGCGCGCAAGTTGGTGGCGCCCGGCCGCGCCAGCGATCCGGCCGACCTGTACCGCCAGCTGCAGGCCCAGCCGGGAGAACGGCGCGCGCTGCTGCAGTTCGAGACCGAGCGCGGCGCCGAGCGCGGCCTGGCGGCGCTGTCCTCGCTGGCGCTGCACGGCCGGCCCCAGCGCCTGGCCGCGCTGATGCCGGTCGAGAGCGAACTGGAAGCCGAGGCGCTGAACGCCTGGCGCGAGCTGGTGCGCGTGCTGACCCACGAGATCATGAATTCGCTGACCCCGGTGGCCTCGCTGTCGCGCA
>DAMAFT010000942.1:0-558 GCA_031995805.1 Massilia sp. | reverse complement strand
CGCGCGCGAGCTGCTGGACGAATCCGATGCCGATGCGGCGCTGCCGGCCGACGTCGGCGCCGACCTCGCCGTGGCGCTGGACGCGATCGGCCGGCGCGCCGACAGCCTGGTCGCCTTCGTGACCGGCTACCGCAGCCTGTCCGACCTGGCGCCGGCGCGGCCGGAAGTGGTGCGCCTGGAGGCGCTGTTCGACCGGGTGGCGGCGCTGGCGGCGCCGGCCTGGCGCGCGCGCGGCGGCGACGCCGTGTTCGCGGTCGCGCCGGCGTCGCTGGAACTGGTGGCCGACCCGGGCCAGCTCGAGCAGGCGCTGATCAACCTGCTGAAGAACGCCTTCGAGGCGACGGCCGCCAATCCGGGCGGCGGCCGGGTGCGGGTGGAGGCGCGCCTGGTGCGCGGCGCGCGCCTGCGCATCGAGGTCAGCGACGACGGCCCCGGCGTGCCGGACGCGCTGCTGGCCCACATCTTCACGCCGTTCTTCACGACCCGCAAGCAGGGCGGCGGCATCGGCCTGGCCATGGTGCGCCACCTGGTGCACGCGAACGGCGGCACGGTGCGCTA
>DAMAFT010000941.1:0-1633 GCA_031995805.1 Massilia sp. | reverse complement strand
GGAAGTCGGGCGGCGTGTCGGCCAGGCGCCGCACCAGCGTTTCCAGGCCCGGTCCGTCGTTCGTCATGGCCGTCCTCCCGCTCGCGATGTGTCGTGCGCGCCGTAGTGGCGCCGGCTGAAGGCGCGCGCGAACGCCACCAGTTGCGCCATGTCGGCCACCGCATGGATTTCCCAGCCCTGCTCGTCGCGCGCGCGCAGCAGGTCGCGGTACGGCGCCAGGCGCGGCAGACGGGCGGACCGCGCGATCGCATCCCATTCCGGCGGCACGTTCAGCGCCATCGTGCCGCCGGCGCCGGCCACGGCCAGCGCCCGGGCGGCGACGTCCCAGCCGCTGGCGCCGCGCTCGTCGCGCTCGAACATGGTGTCGATGCCGTCGTCCGAGATCATCAGGATGTGGGCGCCGCGCGTGCGGCCGCGGCCTGCGCGCGCCTCGTAGGTCGCGCGCAGGCGGTGGATCGGGAACGAGGTGCCGCCACCGAAGAAGCCGGTCAGCACGCGCAGCACGGCGTCGCCGTCGCGCACGAAGCCGTCGGTGCCCAGCACCTGCTGCTTGCCGCTCCACAGCGTCGCCTGCACCGACGCGCCCGCGCGCAGCGCCGACAGCGCGACGATGGCGCCGGCCAGCGCCGGATACGAGACCTGCCGCTGTGGATCGGGCATCGAGCCGGAACTGTCGACGTAGACGTCGAGGTCGACCGGCTGCGGGCGGCGCTCGTCGCCGGGGTCCTCTTCGACCCCACGGCGCACCGTGGTCAGGCCCGGCACCGGACGCGGACTCAGGCCGAGGCTGTGCAGCCAGTCGATCTCTTCCAGCGGTTCGCCGATGTCCCACGGCTCGGGCGCGGCGATGCGCGGCTCGGACGACGGCGCCGGCCGGCGCGCGGGAAACGGCACCAGGTGCGGCAGCGCGCGCTCGCGGTAGTAGCGCACCGCGATCGCGTGGTCGTCCAGCGCGACACCGGCGGCCTTCAGGATCTCGCCGTACTCGTACGGTTCGCGCGCCTGGCCGGCGCCCGGCCGCGGCCGTTCGGCCTCGTCGGGTTCGGCCTGCTCGCCGGTCACCTGCGGGTCATGCAGCGGATGACGGCCGGCGTCGAGCTCGTCGTCCTCGATCTCGTGCACGGCGCCCGGCTGGCAGCCGGCGGCGGCGGCTTCGGTATCGTGCAGGACACCAAACACGTCCGGCCCGACCTCCTGCTCCACCTGCTGCGCCACCTGCTGCTCCACCAGGTAGGGCAGCACCAGCGCGGCGAAGCGCGCCCCGCCGCGCAGCCAGTCGCCCGCATAGGCGCGCACCAGGCGCGCGCACAGCCAAGCGTCGGTGTCGATGGCCTCGGTGACGCCGGGGCCGGCCAGTTCGCCGCGGTCGCGCTTCCACAGGTGTTCGTAACTGCGCATGTAGAAGGTCCAGAGCGGGTCGGAAGACGCCGTGCCGCGCGCCAGCAGCCGGTAGATGTCGGCCATGCGCAGGCCGTCCTGGCGCTGCAGGCGGTCGTTGATCAGGAGGTCGGTGTACAGGTTGGCCACCATGGCGGCCTTGTCCTCGAAGGTCGGCAGCGCGCGCCGGATGCGCGCCAGCAGGCGGTAGTGGTCGGTGGCGCTGGCGGGCGCCAGCACGTGGTGGCCGACCTCG
>DAMAFT010000940.1:0-1634 GCA_031995805.1 Massilia sp. | reverse complement strand
GCTTGATCACCAGGTTCGGATGGTAGTACACGATGTCGAGGGTGGCCCCGGGCGCCAGGCCGCCGAAGCCCGGGCCGGGACGCAGGCGGAACAGGCCGCCGGCGACCTGCTCGATGACCAGGCCGCTGGCCAGCGGCCCGGTCTCGACGCCATCCATGCAGTTGAAGTACAGGGACCAGCCCGCGGCCGGCAGCGGGCGATTGCCGCCATTGGTCAGCACCAGGTGCGCCTGCGAGCGCCCGCCCGGCGCCTGCGGGCCGAACAGGTTGCGCTGCAGTTCCCAGCGCATGCGCAGGTCGGCGCCGCCGGCGTAGCCGCGCACGGCGTCCGCCGCGGCCCGTCCTGCCGGCGCCGCTGCTGCCGTCTTCGTCTGCGCCTGCGCCAGCGGCGCCATCGCCAGCAGCGCCGCGAGCGCAACGCCGCCGTATCGTTTCGGATTACCCAAGTCTCTCTCCACGTCCAAGGAAAAACATCATCGTTGTTGCGGCTTGTACCACCTGGCGAAGCCGGCCTGCAGCCGCGCGGCCGCCTGTTCCGGCGCCAGGCTGCCGTTCAATACCTGCGCGTTCACGTCCCACAGTTCGCTCTCCATGCTCGGCTGGCCGCGATTCAGTACCTGGGCGTTGAAGCGGATCGTCGAGGCGCAGTCGTTGCGCCAGCCGGCCATCTGCTTGGCCAGCGGGTCGCGCACGGCGATCAGGTGGTTCGACAGCGTGAAGAAGCCGGTCAGGCGGTTGGTGTACAGGTCGGCGAATTCCTGCGAGCCGACCCAGGCCAGGAAGCGCCAGGCGTCTTCCTTGTTCTTCGACCGCCGGTTCACGCCGATGCCCAGGTCCATGTGGTCGGCGATGAAGCAGGCGTCGCCGTTCCTGCGCACGGGCGGCGCGAACGCGCCCAGTTCCAGGCCCGCGACTTGCCCGAAACGCGCGATGTCCCACGACCCGGTCGGGTAGATGGCCGCCCGCCCCGCCGCGAACAGCGCCTGGCTGTCGCGGTAGGACTGGCTGGCAGCCCCCTTGCCCAGGTAGCCGCCCAGGCGCGCCTCGAAGCGCAGCGCCTCGACGAACGGCGGATCGGTGAGCTTCATGCGCCCGGCGATCAGCGCATGGCGGCCTTCCTCGCCGCGCCAGAAGTTCGGGCCGATATTCGTGTACACGATCTGGCTGGCTTCCCAGCGCTCGGCCGTGCCCAGCGCCAGCGGCGCCACGCCTGCCTTCCTGAGCAGCTCGAGCACGGCGAAGAAATCGTCGACGGTGCGCGGCGGCTGCAGGTCGAGCCGGCGGAAGATCGCCTTGTTGTACAGGAAGCCGTGGATCACCGAGGCGACCGGCATGCAGAAGGTGTCCTTGCCGTCGTCGGTCTGCCACGCCACCATGGCGCCCGGCGCGAAGTTCTGCATGCCGGGCCGGCCGTCCAGCTTCTCGAGGTAGCCCTTGCGGTACAGCGCCAGCGAGACGTCGAACGGCCGGCACGCCACCAGGTCGCCGCCCCCGCCGCCCGCCAGGCGCGCGGCCAGGCCGGCGTCGTAGTCGGTGGGCGCGGTGGGCGCGAACGTCACCTCGATGTCCGGGTGCGTGCGCCGGAACGCCGGGATCAAGACCTGTTCCCACAGCGCCTTGTCATCCACGCGCCAG
>DAMAFT010000939.1:0-1637 GCA_031995805.1 Massilia sp. | reverse complement strand
ATGGTCGGTGTCGATTCGGTAAAAGTGAATGTCGATGAGCGTACTGACCCGATGATGACCTAAACATTTCCTTATGTAAATTCAGCAGAAACGAAAGATACGAAAATTCGTAAGTTCGTGGCTGTAGGACAACACTTACACATGACAGGAAGATTTCAAGGGGAACTTGCAGGCAAACAAGCTTGCCGTGTCGGTGCCCCAGCCAGCGCTCCGCCATCCATCAATAGCAAATGTTGCTACAGCAAGGAGATGACGCAACGCGATTGATGCTTCCAGTACACAACATTAATCACGGCGTTTAAAAGTTTCTTTACGGGAACTCGGCAAAAGTGATACTGTTCGCCTGTCTCGAGCAAACCCGCAAATTCGAAACAACGGCATCCATGCCGCATTCCAATAAAGAGGAAAAAATGATCCACCGAATCCTGACTACCCTGCTGCTGTGGACGCTGGTGCTGGCCGGCACGCACGCCCTCGCGGCCGACGCCGACCAGGTCGCCGTCACCTTGCGCGCCTTCCAGGTCGTCACCGCCGGCAAGGACGTGCGCCTCGTGCCGACGACCCAGGCCCAGCCGGGCGACGTCATCGAATACCAGGTGACCTACCACAACGCCGGCAAGGTGGCGGCCAAGCAAGTGAAGGCGACGCTGCCGGTGCCCGAAGGCGGCATGGCCTACCTGGAGGGCAGCGCCGCCCCCACCGGCCTGCAGGCCAGCCTCGACGGCACGACCTTCGCGGCGGCGCCCCTGAAGCGCGACGTCGTGCGCAACGGCCGGCGCCAGCAGGAAACGGTCCCGCCGGCCGAATACCGCTTCCTGCGCTGGGACCTGGGCGACCTCGCCGCCGGCCAGTCCGTCACGGTGAGTTCCCGAATGCGCCTCGGCGATACCGGGAAGAAATCCTAGATCAGCTGTTAACCCGTTTTTACCTACTTTTTAATTGATTTTTAGCGGAATTTATCCGCATTGTTGGCAAACAAGAAAGGAATCCGACATGAACACCCGCCTGACCGTCATCGCCTCCATGCTGCTCGCCGCCACCGGCGCCGCCAATGCAGGCACCGCCGCCGGCACCCAGATCAGCAATACCGCCACCGCCACCTATACCGACTCGACCTCGACGCAGCGCACCGCCACGTCGAACACCGTGGTCACCACCGTGCAGCAGGTCGCCGCCCTGACGCTGAGCGCCGGCTCGGCCAAGACCGCCGCCGCCAACACCACCGTCAGCTACGCCCACACCGTCACCAATACCGGCAACGGCGCCGACACGTTCAACCTGTCGGCCCAGGAAGGCGGCGCGTTCACGATGGCCAACGTGCAGTTCTTCCTCGACGCCAACGGCGACGGCGTGGCCGACAACGCCACCCCGATCACCAATACCGGCAGCATCCCGGTCGGCGGCACCTACAAGTTCGTCGCCGTCGCCACCCTGCCGGCCGGCGCGGCCACCAATGCCCAGCACACCCTGACCGTGAACGCGACCAGCACCTTCAACAACACCGTGAAGGCCAGCGCCGCCGACACCACGACGGTCGGCACCGGCTCCAGCCTCGACATCACCGCCAACGGCACCGGCAGCACCGCCCTGGGCCACGGCGCCGGCGCCGAGGCGACCGCCCAGGTCACCAACACCAC
>DAMAFT010000938.1:0-1647 GCA_031995805.1 Massilia sp. | reverse complement strand
GATGACCTGGGCGCCGTTCTCGACCTGCTGGCGCGCCACCGACAGCGCCTCGTCGTACTGCTCGTTCAGGATCATGCGCGCGAAGGCCTTCGAGCCGGTGACGTTGGTGCGTTCGCCGACGTTGACGAACAGGGACTGGTCGTCGATGGTGAACGGCTCCAGGCCCGACAGGCGCAGCGCCGTCGGGATTTCCGGCACCACGCGCGGCGCGGCGCTGGACAGCAGTTGCGCGATGGCCTGGATGTGTTCCGGCGTGGTGCCGCAGCAGCCGCCGGCCACGTTGACGAAGCCGGCGTCGGCGAATTCGCGCAGCAGCGCCGAGGTGTCTTCCGGCAGTTCGTCGAAGCCGGTGTCGCTCATCGGATTGGGCAGGCCGGCATTCGGGTAGATGCAGACATAGGTATCGGCGATCTGCGACAGTTCCTGCGCATACGGGCGCATCAGGGCGGCGCCCAGCGCGCAGTTCAGGCCGATGGTCAGCGGCTTCGCGTGGCGCACCGAGTTCCAGAAGGCGGTGACGGTCTGGCCGGACAGGATGCGGCCGGAGGCGTCGGTGACGGTGCCCGAGATCATGAGGGGCAGGCGCGGCGTTTCCGGATGCGCGTCGAAGTACTGGTCGATGGCGAACAGCGCGGCCTTGCAGTTCAGGGTGTCGAAGATGGTCTCGACCAGCAGCAGGTCGACGCCGCCTTCCACCAGCGCGCAGACCTGCTCGTGGTAGGACGCGACCAGCTGGTCGAAGGTCACGTTGCGCGCGGCCGGGTCGTTCACGTCCGGCGAGATCGACGCCGTCTTCGGCGTGGGGCCCAGGGCGCCGGCGGCGTAGCGCGGCTGCTCCGGCGTCGAGTACCTGGCGCAGGCGGCCCGCGCCAGCTTCGCCGCCTGCACGTTCATCTCGTAGACCAGGTGCGCCATGTGGTAGTCGTCCTGGGCCACGCCGGTCGCGCCGAAGGTGTTGGTCTCGATGATGTCGGCGCCGGCCGCCAGGTAGCGCTCGTGGATTTCCTGGATGATCCGCGGCTGCGTCAGGTTCAGCAGCTCGTTGTTACCCTTGACGAACAGTTCGCGCGCGCCGCTGCCGGCCGGCGCGGCGAAGTCGGCGAAGCGGCCCCCCGGTCCGCCGCGGTAGGCGGCTTCGTCCAGCTTGTACTGCTGGATGATCGTGCCCATCGCGCCATCGAGGATCATGATGCGGCGCGCGAGCGTGGCGCGCAGCTGGGCTTCGACGGGGGAGACGGTGGGGACGGCGGTGGTCATCGTGTGCTTTCGTAGGGAAGTCTGGCGGTTGTCATGGGAGGCCGGCGAGCGTCGCAGGGCGTCCGCACGGGTGGCGGCGCGGCGCATGCCGGGGGTGGCGGCGTGCGGCGAATCGATGGCGTCCCGTCAGGCGGGTCTGAAATTATACCGTCACTGGCCGCGTTTGTTCCGGCGTCAATCAGATGATGCCGTCCAGCGCAAAAAAGCGTTGTGTAAAGACGTATGTAACGTAATGTTTCAACCATCCCATTGTTACAGAAGGATACAAATACGGGGAGTTTAGCAATTTCCAAGATACATACAGGCGTGACAATAAACCCCATGGAACCGCCATTGGCGCGGTGCCTAGTCCAAAACCACGGAATATGCGGACCGTTTTTCCGCCTCCAC
>DAMAFT010000937.1:0-1647 GCA_031995805.1 Massilia sp. | reverse complement strand
CCTGGCTGCCGGTGCTGGTGGTGACGGCCGAGCCGGACAAGAAGCTGGCGGCGCTGGAGGCGGGCGCGCGCGACTTCATCGGCAAGCCCTTCGACACGGTCGAGGTGCTCACGCGCATCCGCAACCTGCTCGAGGTGCGCCTGTTCCACAAGGAGTCGCGCGACTACGGCGCGCGCATGGAGCGCAAGGTGCGCGAGCGCACGGCCGAGCTGCAGCGCTTCCGCGGCGCGATGGATGCGACCGCCGACGCCATCTTCCTGGTCGACGCGCACGACATGAAGATGATCGACGTCAGCGACGGCGCCTGCCGCATGCTGGGGTTTTCGCGCGACGCGCTGCTGCGCATCGACCCGGTGGCGCTGGGACTGGCCGAGCGCGCCCAGCTCGAGCGCCATGCCGACCCGGTGGCCCACGGGCGCGAGCACGACATCGTCGAGACCGAGCTGCTGCGCTCGGACGGGCAGGGCGCCGTGCCGGTCGAGATCAGCTGGCAGATGCAGCAGCGCGCCATGGAGGACGGGCAGGACGGGCACGCGCGCATGCTGATCGCGGTGGCGCGCGACATCAGCGAGCGCCTGCACGCGGCCGAGCGCCTGAAGCACGTGTCGAACTACGACAGCCTGACCGGCCTGCCGAACCGCAACCTGTTCTTCCAGACGCTGCGCGACGCCATCGAGCTGGCCCAGGACAAGAGCTGGCGCATCGCGGTGCTGTTCATCACGCTGGACCGCTTCAAGATCGTCAACGACTCGCTCGGGCCGGCGCTGGGCGACGAGCTGCTGCGCCAGTTCAGCACGCGCCTGGTGCGCTGCGTGCGCCTGCGCGATACCATCGGCCGCCTGGGCGGCGACGAGTTCGCGCTGATGCTGACCATGCGCGGCGAGCAGCAGGCCGACGAGGCGGTCGCCGTCGCCAACGAGGTGCGCGAGGCGCTGCGCGCGCCGTTCGACCTGGGCGGCCAGCAGGCGGTGCTGACGGCCAGCATCGGCATCGCCATGTACCCGGACGATGCGCGCGATCCCGGCACGCTGGTCAAGTACGCCGACGTCGCCATGGTGCGCGCCAAGGAGGCCGGGCGCGACGGCTACCGCTTCTTCACCTCCGGCATGAACGTGCAGGTGCTGGCCCGGCTCGAGCTCGAGGTGGCCCTGCGCGGCGCCATCGAGGGCGGCCAGTTCGAGCTGCACTACCAGCCCAAGCTGGACCTGAACACGGGGCGCGTGAGCGGCGTCGAGGCGCTGCTGCGCTGGCGCCGGCCCGGCGTCGGCCTGGTCTATCCGGCCGAGTTCGTGCCCATGCTGGAAGAGACCGGGATGGTGGTGCGCATCGGCGCCTGGATCATCGACGAGGCCTGCCGCCAGATCGCCGCCTGGAACGCGCAGGGCGTGCGCGACGTGCGCGTGGCCGTGAACGTGTCGAGCCGCCAGTTCGTCGAGGGCGACCTGGAAACCGACATCCGCGACGCCCTGGCGCGCCACGCGGTCGACCCCGGCCTGCTGGAGCTGGAGCTGACCGAGAGCGCGCTGATGTCGAACGCCGAGCACACCATCGCCGTGCTGGAAAGCCTGAAGGCGCTGGGCATCCGCATCGCCATCGACGACTTCGGCACCGGCTACTCCTCGCTGGCCTACCTGAAGCGCTTCCCGA
>DAMAFT010000936.1:0-1649 GCA_031995805.1 Massilia sp. | reverse complement strand
GGCGAAGCCCAGCAGCGTATCGGCGCCGGGTGCCACCGGCGCCAGGGCGCGGTCCAGGCCGATCTCGAGGACGCGCGCGCCGGTCTCGCGGTAGCGCGACAGGCGCGGCAGCGCGAGCGCGGCCAGGGCCACGCGCTGGCGCGCCAGCGGCGCGAAGGTGGCTTCGTTCTCCGATGGCGTGACGGCGGCGGACGGCGGCGCGGCCAGCGGCACGGCCGTCATCTCGGCGCCGGGCAGCGTGCGCGCCTTCCATACCGCCGGACGCGCGGAGGATGGCGCCGGGCGGGCCGGCGCCGGTTGCGCCACCGGGGCGGGGACGATCGGGCGCGCCGCCTGCGGCGCCGTCGGCATCGACGCCGAGACGGCCGCGATGCGCATCAGGAAGCGCAGCGGCGCCCCGGTCGCGTCGACGGCGCCGCGCCGCGAGCGGATCGCCCAGTAGCCGGCGGCAGCGTCATGGCTGCATTCGAAGGCGTCCTTCGGGCGCACCTGCACCTCGAGCGGCGTGCCGGGACCGTCGTTGATCAGCAGGACCGCGCCTTCGGCGCCGAAGGGCCAGCCGGGGGCGGCGCAGGTGGCGCCGGCTTCGTCCTGGCCCAGTACGGTGAGGCGCTGGTTCGGGTAGATCGCGCAGACGGTCTTCCAGACGGCGCTGTCGCGCGACACGGCCACCGTGTACTGGACCTGTTCGCCGGGCGCCGGCAGGTAGACGGCGTGGCCGAACTTGACCTCGACCTCGCCCGGCTCCAGGCGCTCGGCGCCGACGACGTGATAGCGCACCTCGTCGCCGCCGAGCAGTTCGCCGAAGTCCTTCTGGTGCAGCGCCGCCAGGCCCTGGGCCAGGTCGCGCGCGCGCGCGCCGCGGGTCAGGTGGCGGTCGTCGTCGACCTCTTCCTGCGGCAGCACCAGCGTCACGTGCGAGAAGCAGCGCGTGGCGGCGCGCCCGCGCTGCTCGCGCGGCGCGCGTTCCAGCAGGTCGCGCAGCAGCGGGCGGCGCGCGAACAGGGCCAGGCCGGGCGCGCGCCACAGCGCGTCGGCGTCGAACACATCCTCGACACGGCCCAGGGCTTCATGTTGTACGTAGATCGGCATGGTGCGCGGCATGGTCGTTCTCCTCTAAAGTTTGGCTGCTGGCGGCAGCGAAGCCTAGCAGGGGGAAGATGAAAAACAGCAGGTGCGAGCCGCCGGCCGAGAGAAAGCTCATCGGCTGGCCCATCACCGGGAAGATGGCGAGGTTGGTGCCCCAGGACAGCAGCACGTGGCCGAACAAGAAAGCGGCCCCGCCGGCCAGGAAGAAGCAGCGGAAGCGCGCCAGCCAGGAGCGGCGGAAATCGCGCGCCCGGCCGCCCGCCAGCCAGCAGCGCAGCGCCAGGCGCAGCAGGCCGGCCAGCAGCAGCGCCTGCAGCAGCCACAGGACCAGGGCGCACGCGAGGCCGTGGCGGTCCAGGAAGAAGGCCGGCGCGAAGTCGTCCTGCACGGCCGGGATGCGCAGCGCCGCGCCCGGACCCGGCGCGCCCAGGCCGAGCATGCCGTCCATGCCCCACCAGCCGCCCTCGGCGATGGCGCGCGCGCCCAGCAGTACCTGCTGGCCCGTGTGCGGATGGCCGGCCGGGTCGAGCCAGACCAGGAAGCGGTCGGCATAGAAATCC
>DAMAFT010000935.1:0-1650 GCA_031995805.1 Massilia sp. | reverse complement strand
TCGGATCGTCGTGGATGATCGGGCCGCAATCGTTGGTGCCCGGGATGTCGCGCGCCGTGTAGACGGCGCGCACGCCGCGGCTGGCCTTCACCGCGGCCAGGTCGACGTCGAGGATGCGCGCATGCGCCTTGCCGGACAAGCCCAGCGCGGCGTGCAGCGTGCCGCGCACCTCGTCGATGTCGTCGGTGTAGTCGGCCTGGCCGAGCACGTGCAGGCGCGCCGACTCGTGCGGGCGCGAACGGCCCACCTGGGTCCAGGCGGCGCTGGCGGATGCGGCGCTGTCGGATGCAGGGATATCCAGCGCGGGGGTGCCGGCGTCGTTCATGGTGTTCTCCTCAGGCTCGGGCAAAGGCGTTGACCGCCGCGGCGGGCAGCGGGTCGGCGCTTCTCGTCTCCAGCCAGAAGCGGCGCAGCAGGTTCTGCGCCGCCTTCATCCGGTAGCCGCTGGACGCGCGCATGTCGGACAGCGGCGCATAGTCGTCGGCCAGCGCGGCCATGGCCTCGCGCAGCGCGGCCTCGTCCCAGGCGCGCCCGCGCAGCAGGCCCTCGGCGCGCGTGGCGCGCCTGGGCGTGGCCGCCATGCCGCCGAAGGCGATGCGGGCGTCGAGCACGATGCCGCCGGCCAGCGTGAAGGCGAAGGCGGCGCACACGGCCGAGATGTCCTGGTCGAAGCGCTTGGCCAGTTTATAGGTTCGGAATGCCACGTCCGCGCGCGGCAGCGGCACGCGCACGGCGCGCACGAATTCGCCCGGCCGCAGGTCCTTGACCTGGTAGCCGAGGTAGAAATCGTCCAGCGCCAGCGCGCGCTCGCCGTCCGGGTCGCGCAGCACGACCTGGCTGCCGAGCGCGATCAGCCAGGGCATCGAATCGCCGATCGGCGAGCCGTTGGCGACGTTGCCGCCCAGCGTGCCGGCATTGCGGATCGGCAGCGAGGCCAAGCGCTGGCGCAGCTCGCCCAATTCGGCCGGATAGTGGCGGCACAGCGCGTTGTACGCATCCTCGAGCGGGACGCCGGCGCCGATCTCGATGGCGCCGCCCTCTTCGCGCACGGTCCTGAGCTCGGCCACGTGGCCCAGGTAGATGATGCTCGGGAGTACCCGCATCTGCTTGGTCACCCACAGGCCGACGTCGGTGGAGCCGGCCAGCAGCACGGCGTCGGGGTTGGCGGCGCGCGCGGCCGCCAGTTCGTCGAGCGTGCGCGGCGCGTGGAACACCTGGCCGCCGTGGGCGTGCACGACGCCGGACTCGCGCTGCAGCGCCTGCAGTTGCGCGGCCAGCGCGGCGCGGTCGACCTCCACGCGCGGCAGCTCGCCCATGCGGCGGGCGGCGTCGATGATCGGGCGGTAGCCGGTGCAGCGGCACAGGTTGCCGGACAGGGCGTCGTCGACCTGGCAGCGCGACGGCGCCTGCCCATCTTCCTGCCCCAGGTACATGCCCCACAAGGACATGGCGAAGCCGGGCGTGCAGAAGCCGCACTGGGAGCCGTGGCACTCGACCAGCGCCTGCTGCACCGGGTGCAGGGCGCCGCCGGGCTGTTGCAGGTCCTCGACCGTGAACAGGGCCTTGCCGTCCAGCGCGGGCAGGAACTGGATGCAGGCATTCACGGCGCGCATGCGCTCCTGGACGTCTTAAAGTAACGCGACCACGACG
>DAMAFT010000934.1:0-1656 GCA_031995805.1 Massilia sp. | reverse complement strand
TGGGCTTGGTCTCGTCGCGGTTGACTTCCTGCGCCACCGCCAGCACCAGGATCCGTTCCAGCACGATCTTCGAGATGTTCTGGTCGCGCTTGTTGGCGCCAGTGTGTTCCGGCGCTTCCTGCTCGGTGCTGACGATGATGTCGACGTAGTTGCCGGGCAACGCGAAGCCGGCCACGCCGATCACGTCGTTCACGCGCACCGTCAGCGCGCGCTTGCCTTCCGAGATCAGGGCGGACAGGCCGCCCAGCGTGCCGGACGGTGCCAGCTTGACGTCGCTGACCGGCTCGCCCATCAGCAGGTTGCTCTTGAGGACGCGGCCGGCCAGTTGCTGCGGATCGGTGAACGAGCCTTTCGGCACGCTGTCGGTGGGCCACTCGACCAGCTTGACCATCTCGGGCGTCAGGCGCTGGCCGAGGCTGATGTCGGCCGCGGCCACGACGATGCGGCCGCCCGTGCCGCCCGGCTGGCTGAGCAGCCAGCGCGCGGCGAACGTCACCGCGGCCAGGCCGAACAGGATGGCGACGGCCATCACGAGGAATGCGCGCCGGTCCTTCATTCAAGCCTCCCCGCCGCTGGAAATGAACATGCTGTGCCAGGCCTGCTCGACGGCGGCCACGGCCAGGCGCGGCGCGGCGCCCGCGAAGCCGGCGAAGTCGACGATGCGGTCGAGCAGCTCGCCCGGCCAGCAGGCCAGCAGCGCGCGGCCCGATTGCGGGTGCAGGCGCTCGACCAGGTAGTCGGCGGCTTCGTCGTCGTACTCGATGCGGCGCGTGCGGCACTGGCGCCGCAGCAGCGCGCGGTAGGCCGCGGGCGCGAGCGGACCGATCTCGGCCTTGTAGCCGATGCGACGCAACGCCGCGTCGTCCAGCACGCTGTCCGGCGCCAGGTTGGTGACGAACACCACGGCGGCGTCGAACGGCAGCGACTCGGCCTGGCCGCCCGCCAGCGCGAGCTGGTCGGCACCGGCGTCGAGCGGCGCGATGAAGCGGTTCAGCAGCTCGCCGGCCGGGACGCGCTGGCGGCCGACGTCGTCGAGCACCAGCATGCCGTTGTTCGCCTGCACGTGCGGCGGCGCGTGCCAGACGCCCTCCTCGGCATCGTGGCGCAGCTCGAGCATGTCGCGGCCCAGGCCGGCGCCCACGTGCACCAGCGGGCGCTGGCACGGGGTCCAGCGCGCGTCGCAGCTGCGCCGTTCTTCCTGGCGCGCCGGAATGGCAGGCGGCAGGTGCAGGGCCGGATCGTACAGGCGGATCACCTGGCGTCCCGCCATCAGCGCGTACGGCACCGCGACGGGTCCCGGCAGCAGGCGCCCGAGACGGCGCGCCAGCTGCGTCTTGCCGCTGCCGGACGGCCCGTACAACAGCAGCGAGCGGCGCGCATGCAAGGCGGCGCCCAGCACGGCGCGGGTGGCCGGCGCCAGGCCATCCTCGCCCAGCACGGCGGCCAGCTGCGCCGGCGTGACGCGCGGGGCGCCGGCATGGCGCAGCGCCTGGCGCTCGACCACGGCGCGGTAGTCGGCCAGCGTCACCGGCGCCGGACCGAGGTAGCGGCAGCGCGCCAGCGCATCGGCGGCGGCGCGCTGGCCGGCCGGCGTCAGGTGGTATTGCATGTCGATGTCGGATTCGCCGCCCCAGGCAGCTCGGAAGCGCGTCGTGT
>DAMAFT010000933.1:0-1657 GCA_031995805.1 Massilia sp. | reverse complement strand
GGAACTCGACTCGCGCCGCTCGACCGGCGCCGTGTACTGGGAAGGCGCGGTCACGCTGGCGCGCGACGGCCGCACGGTGGGACACGGCTACCTCGAGCTCACCGGCTACGTGGCGGCCATGAAGCTGTAACAGCAAGACAGGAAAAGACATCGACACCATGAACGACGGCAGCACCGCGACCCCGCACACCGACAGCCCCCGCTCCACCGCCGCGTCCGCGGCGCCGGCCACCCCCGCCCAGGGCACGCTGGCCGCCCTGCGCGGCCTGCTGCCCTTCCTGCGCCCCTACCGCCGCCAGTTCCTGCTGGCCGGGATCGCGCTGCTGGTGGCCGCCGGCGCCACGCTGGCGATTCCCTACGCCTTCAAGCAGATGATCGACCACGGCTTCGGCGCCGCCGCCGGCAACGCCAACCCGCACAACGTCAACGCCACCTTCCTGGCGCTGTTCGGCGTGGCCACGGTGCTGGGCATCGCCACGGCGGCGCGCTTCTACATGGTGTCGTGGCTGGGCGAGCGCGTCACCGCCGACATCCGCAGCGCCGTGTACGGCCACGTCGTGGGCCAGAGCCCGGAATTCTTCGAGACCACGCGCACCGGCGAAGTGCTGTCGCGCCTGACCACCGACACCACGCTGATCCAAACCGTGGTCGGCACCAGCATCTCGCTGGCGCTGCGCAATACCCTGCTGTTCGCCGGCGGCCTGGCCATGCTGTTCGTGACCAGCGCCAGGCTGACCTCGATCATCCTGGGGCTGCTGGTGCTGACGGTGGTGCCGATCGTGCTGTACGGCCGGCGCGTGCGCAAGCTGTCGCGCGATTCGCAGGACCGCATCGCCGACGCCTCGGCGCTGGCCGGCGAGATCCTCAACGCCATGCCGACCGTGCAGGCGTTCACCCACGAGCGCATCGAGGCGCGCCGCTTCGGCGCCTCGGTGGAGGGCGCGTTCGCCACCGCCATGCGCCGCATCCGCGCGCGCTCGGTGCTGACCATGCTGGCCATCGTGCTGGTGTTCGGCGCCATCGTGTTCGTGCTGTGGCTGGGCGCGCACGCCGTGCTGGAAGGATCCATGACCGGCGGCGACCTGGGCCAGTTCATCCTGTACGCGTCGATCGTCTCGGGCGCCATCGGCGCGCTCTCGGAAGTGATGGGCGAGGCCCAGCGCGCGGCCGGCGCCGCCGAGCGCCTGCTCGAGCTGCTGGCGGTGCGCTCCAGCATCCAGGACCCGGCGCAACCGCGCGCCCTGCCCGCGCGCGCCGCAGGTGGCGCGGCGCTGCAACTTGCCGGCGTCGACTTCCGCTACCCGTCGCGGCCCGAGTCGGCCGCGCTGGCGCACCTCGACCTGGACGTGCGCCCGGGCGAGACGGTCGCCGTCGTCGGCCCGTCCGGCGCCGGCAAGACCACGCTGTTCCAGCTGCTGCTGCGCTTCTACGACCCGCAGGCGGGCGCGATCCGCCTGGACGGCGTCGACATCCGCGAGCTCGCCCTGCACGATTTGCGCGGCGCCATCGGCATCGTCCCGCAGGACACCATCATCTTTTCCGCCAACGCGCTGGAAAACATCCGCTACGGCCGCGCCGACGCCAGCGATGCCGAGGTGATCGCGGCGGCGAAACTGGCCGCGGCCCACGAATTCATCGAACGCCTGCCGGAAGGCTA
>DAMAFT010000932.1:0-1659 GCA_031995805.1 Massilia sp. | reverse complement strand
TGCGCGGCACCTTCGCCAACGTGCGTATCAAGAACAAGATGATCCCGCCGAAGGCCGACGGTTCCGCGGTCGAGGGCGGCATCACCATCCACCAGCCGAGCGGCGAACAGCTGTCGATCTACGACGCGGCCATGAAGTACATCGCGGAAGGCACCCCGACGATGATCTTCGCGGGCGAAGAGTACGGCACCGGCTCCTCGCGCGACTGGGCCGCCAAGGGCACCCAGCTGCTGGGCGTGAAGGCCGTGATCGCCCGTTCGTTCGAGCGCATCCACCGTTCGAACCTGGTCGGCATGGGCGTGCTGCCGCTGCAGTTCCTGGCCGACGACAGCGTCGAGACCCTGGGCATCACCGGTAACGAGACCTACGACCTGAAGGGCCTGGAAGGCGAGATCCGCCCGCAGATGCAGGCGACCCTGGTGATCCACCGCGCCGACGGCACGACCAAGGAAACCTCGGTCCTGCTGCGCATCGACACCCCGATCGAAGTCGACTACTACAAGCATGGCGGCATCCTGCCGTTCGTGCTGCGCCAGCTGCTGGCAGCCTGAAGGGGTCGGAGCCGGTTTTTCCAATGGGGTCAGAGCCCGGTTTTTCCTCTAGGGCTCTGACCCCGGTTTTCAAAAGGCCGGGACCCGTTTGGGTCCCGGTCTTTTTTTTGTGCTGCCGGCGGTGCGGCTGGACACCGGGGTCAGAGCCCTTGAAAAGCAAAACCGGGCTCCGACCCCTCCTCTATATCTCCGCCCATTGCCGCAACAGGTTGTGGTAATGCCCCGTCAACCCGACCAGGGCCGGGGTATCGCCGTGCTGCGCGCGCAATTCCTGGATGTTGGCGTCGAGTTCGTACAGCATCGTGCGGCGCCAGGAATCGCGCACCATGCTCTGCACCCACAGGAAGGACGCCACGCGCTCGCCGCGCGTCACCGGCTGCACCTCGTGGATGCTGGTGGACGGGTAGACGATCGCGTCGCCGGCCGGCAGTTTCACTTCGTGCGTGCCGTAGGTGTCGATCACGGTCAGCTCGCCGCCCTCGTAGTCGTCCGGGTCGCTCAGGAACACGGTGCAGGACACGTCCGAGCGCACCGGCGCCGCGCCGCGGTTGGCGCGCACGGCGCCGTCGACGTGCGGGCCGTAGTGCTCGCCGCCGGCGTAGCTGTTGAAGTAAGGCGGCAGGATGCGCAGCGGCAGGGCCGCGGCGAAGAACAGCGGATGGTTCATCAGCGCCGTGCTGACGACCTGCCCCAGCTCGAGCGCGGCCGGCGAGCCTTCCGCCAGCTGGCGGTTGCGCTTGACCTGCGCGCCCTGCGCGCCGACGCTGGCGCGGCCGTCGATCCACTCGCTGTCGCGCATGCGCGCGCGTAGGTTCTCCACCTGTTCCGGGGTCAATACGCCCGGGATATGCAACATCATGATCGCTTCCTTCGCACTGAAAGATAAATGATAACCATTCGCATTATGGGACGCATTTTCCCATTTTGCAAGTATGGTCTTTCCGCCGCCGACCCCTGCGCTTGCCGGCTTGTCACAGGGGTGTGGCCGAATCAACTACAATAGCGGGGATAAGGGTTTATCATGACCCTCCGGACCTTCGGTCCACTACCCCGTTTTCGCATTCAATCACTACCGAAGAGACTCCCCAAGCGCTATGCGTCGCCCCTC
>DAMAFT010000931.1:0-1660 GCA_031995805.1 Massilia sp. | reverse complement strand
CGCGCTTGCCGGCGCGCATGAACTGGTCAGCTTACCGGGGCGCGACCTGTTCGATGTGGCGCGCTACCTGATTCCCATGCAGGCGCGCCTGGTGCAGGGTTGCCTGGTGGCGTCCGGCATCCCGGCCGTGCTGGCCGACGACCAGCTGATGCAGACCGACCTGCTGCTGGCCCCGGCGCTGGGCGGCGTGCGCATCCTGGCGCCGCGCGACTACCTGCAGCAGGCGCAGGCGGTGCTGGAAGCGTTCGAGCGCGGCGAGTTCGCGCTGGACGACGATGCCGACGTCGGCCCGCCGTGAATCCTGGCGGACGGGCTGCCCACATGGTTTGTTGTAGACTTGGTTATATGATAACCATGAGGTCACAGCCTTGACGAAACGACGCTTTCCAGCCATCGCCATCCTGGCCGCCGCCTTCGCCGCGGCCGCATCCGCCCAGGCCAGCGTGGACACCTCGCCCAAGCCGGGCGGTGTGTACCGCCTGAAACCCGGCATCTACGTCAACGAACAAGCCGATTGCGGCGCGCCCGCCAACGCCGACATCCGCCAGTACGACGGCAAGGGCATCAGCACCGCCCATACCCGCGCCTGCCGGGTCGCCGTGCGTTCGCACAAGCGCGACACCTACACGGTGGACCAGAGTTGTATCGATGCGGGCGCGGGGCCGGCGCCGCGGTTCAGCCAGCGCCAGCAAGTCGTCGTGCGGGATGCGCTGACGTTCACGCAAGTCATCGGCAGGGATCGTGCAACGTATCGTTACTGCCCGGTGTACCAGTTGCCGAAGGAGTTGCAGGGGCCGGTGCGGCGCTAGAAAACGCGCATCGACGCTGGCATCTCGAGCGGTAGCAGGCCGTGTGATCTGCCGGAAGGATATAATTCCTGCATGTTTATTTATGGCAATAAATAACGTGTCGACCTACCTGGAATTGTATAAAGCGCTTTCGCCGCTCGACGATGAAACGCGACCGGCGTGGAAGCGAAACGCCTTCATCGTGGCGTGCCTCCTTGCTTCGGGTGGCCTGCTGTTCTGGTCCCGGAATGCCGGCAGCCTCCTGCTGGCCTGGGCGCCCCTGTTTCCTTTGCTGGCGATGAGCGGTGTCGTTATCGCCAGCATCGTGGCCGAGAGAAGGCGGCAACGCAGCCGGTTTGGCGATCCGAGATATTGGGACGTAGCAAGACTGGACCAGCGGGTCGAGCAGGAAAAAGCCGCGGCGGTGGAACTGGCACAATTCCCCTTATGGGAACTCAAATGGATGGCGCAACGCTTGGACGCGGAAGCGCTTGCCCAGGAACGGTGGACGGACGTTCTCAAACCCTTGTCCATGGTATTCACCGCGGCCTTGCTCGTGATCGGACTGGATCTGTTTCCCCTGCCTGCCTTCCTGCAGTGGATCGGCAAGCTGGTTGCCGCTGCGATGCTCTTCGGCGTCGCGGTAGGCGCCGTGTCGATTTACGAAGGGGTCGTGCGCTTGCGCCGGCTGTCGTCAGCCATGCATTATGCGATCGCGGATGCCGAGGGAAGAAAAACGCCGGATTTCCGCAAGGTGTCGCGAAAACGCGGGCAGAAATGAAAACGGCCCGGCTATCGAAAGCCGGGCCGTCTCTGAATCTGGTGGTGATAGGTGGACTTGAACCACCGACCCCAGCATTATGAGTGCTGTG
>DAMAFT010000930.1:0-1663 GCA_031995805.1 Massilia sp. | reverse complement strand
ATCACGGTGCTGTCCCTGCAGGGCGGCGCTGCGATGGCGGTCGGGCAGCCTGAACAGGCCGTGCACGAAACAATGGTCATGACCGGCCACCAATACCATCGGGCCGCCGCGCAAGCGGACGGAGGGCACTGCACCGAGGCTGACTCCAAGACAGTGGTTTCGTCACACGCCAAGTGCGCCGCTTGCGCAAGTTGCTGCGTTGGCGCCGGCGCGCCTCCAGGACTACTGCCCACCTTCCACGCACCGCCGTTCTCTTCCTCGCTGCACGCTCGTGCGGAAGCCGCGATGACGTCCTTCGTCCCTCCCGCCCTCGAGCGACCACCTCGCCTCGATCTCGTTTGATTTTCCGAGCGCGCTGACGGCGCGCATCCGGGCTGCCTGGTGCGGCCCTCAATCAACACGATACAAACCATGAAATTTTCAGACCTGCTGCTGTTCGCAGCTGGCGTGTCGCTGCTCGCTTGCGCGCAAGCGCAGCAGACCTTGCCGTCCGCCGCCGACGCGAATGCGCCTGTCGCGCCCCTGCAGTACCAATCCGTCTTCGCCAATGTCGTCGCGTCGAAGGAAGCGCCGCAACCGCCCGATAAACGCTGGGCTCGCGCTAACCGCGTGGTCCTCGGCGAGGAAGCAGAAGCTCCCGTATCCGGCGAACAGTCCACTGCTGGCGTATCCCAGAAGGTCTCCGCGCCGGCACCGATACACGGCAAGCACGAACACCAAGGAGCGCACCAGTGAACTCACCTGTACGACCTGGCCTGCGTCGATTGGCCGCAGCGGTTAGCGCCGCGCTGCTCGCAGGCTGCGCGAGCTTTTCCCAGGATGGCGGACTCGATGATGTCGCCCGGATGACGCAGGAACGCATCGCCCAGCCGGCACCGTTGAAGCGGGCCCAGGACTCGCGGGCCGAAGTGACCATCCTGCTTTCCAAGCCGCTCACCGCCGACGCCGCGGTACGCATTGCCCTGCTCAACAACCAGGGCCTGCAGGTGTCCCTGGCCGAGCTCGCGATCGCCGAAGCGGACTTCGTCCAGGCTGGGCGTCTGCCAAACCCGGGCTTCAGCTTTGGCCGGGTGCGCGGCGGTAGCGAGACAGAAATCGACCGGGGTCTGTCCTTCGACGTGGCGGCGCTCGTGACCCTGCCGGCCCGCGCCCGCATAGAACGCCGCCGCTTCGAACAAGCCAAGCTGCAGGCGGCAATGCAGGCTGTGAACCTTGCGGCCGACACGCGCAAGGCGTATTACTCGGCCGTGGCCGCGGCGCAGGCAGCGGCCTTCGCGGACAAGGTACGCGGATCGGCCGAGGCGGCAGCCGAGCTTGCCGCGCGCATGCGCGCCACGGGCAACTGGAGCACCCTGGATGCTGCGCGTGAACGCGCTTTCTACCAGGACGCGTTGACCCAGCAGGCACAGGCCCACCTGCAAGTCACGACCGCACGCGAGGAGCTGGTCCGCCTGCTGGGCCTGTGGGGCCCCTCCCTCGAGTTCACCCTGCCCGACCGGCTGCCCGATCTGCCCGCCAAGCCAGAACAGCCGGCCAATGCCGAAGCGACCGCACTGTTGCAGCGGCTCGACGTCCTCATCGCGCGTCAGGATGCGCAGGCGACGGCACAGGCGCTCGGCCTGACCAAGACGACCGGCTTCATCAATGTGTTCGATGCGGGTTA
>DAMAFT010000929.1:0-1665 GCA_031995805.1 Massilia sp. | reverse complement strand
ATGGGCGTGTACATCGGCCAGTCGACCAAGATCTACAACCGCGAGACCGGCGAGGTGAGCTACGGCCGCGTGCCGTCGGGCTCGGTGGTCGTGTCGGGCAGCCTGCCGTCCGCCGACGGCAAGTACAGCCTGTACTGCGCCGTGATCGTCAAGCGCGTCGATGCGCAGACGCGCGCCAAGACCGGCATCAACGAGCTGCTGCGCGGCGCGTAAGTTGCGCGGCGCACATTGCGGGCGCCGTTTCGCAGCGTTTCGCAACGTTTCGCAGCGCGAATAAAAACCGGGGTCAGAGCCCCTTGAAAAGCAACACCGGGCTCTGACCCCTCTGGAGAACGCACATGGCCATGGAACGCCTGTTCCAATTGATGAAGGAAAAGAACGCGTCCGACATGTTCTTCGCGGTCAATTCCCCAGTCCACATCAAGATCAACGGCAACCTCATTCCGATCAACCAGAACAAGCTGGAACCGGACAACATCGATTCCCTGCTGTCCGAGATCGCCACGCCCGAGCAGATGGCCGAGCTCAGGCGCGAGAACGAACTGAACATGGGCATCTCGGTCCCCAACCTGGGCCGCTTCCGCCTCTCCGCCTTCCGCCAGCGCGGCACCATCTCCGCCGTGTTCCGCTTCGTGCCCGCCAACATCCCGCCGCTGGAGGAACTGGGCCTGCCGCCGGTGCTGTCCGACCTGATCATGGAAAAGCGCGGCCTGCTGCTGCTGGTGGGCGCCACCGGTTCCGGCAAGTCGACCACGATCGCCTCGATGCTCGACCACCGCAACGAACAGCGTTCCGGCCACATCCTGACGCTGGAAGACCCGATCGAGTACCTGTTCAAGAACAAGAAATGCATCGTCAACCAGCGCGAGGTCGGCAGCGATGCGAAGAGCTACGAGATCGCCCTGAAGAATTCGCTGCGCCAGGCGCCCGACTGCATCCTGATCGGCGAGATCCGCGACAAGGACACGATGGCGGCCGCCCTCGCCTACGCCCAGTCCGGCCACCTGGTGCTGGCGACGCTGCACGCGAACAACAGCTACAACGCGCTGAACCGCATCATCAGCTTCTACCCGATCGAGAACCGTCCGGCCCTGCTGCAGGACCTGTCGTCGACGATCAAGGCGATCGTCTCGCAGCGCCTGGTGCGCGCCCGCGCCGGCGGACGGCGCCATGCGGCCGTCGAGATCATGGTCAACACGCGCTACGTGGCCGACCTGATCGAGAAGGGAGAAATCGGCCAGATCAAGGAAGCGATCGACCGCAGCCTGTCGCCCGGCTCGCAATCGTTCGAGCGGGCGCTGCTGGACCTCGTGGTGGCCGATGCGATCACGCAGGAAGAGGCGCTGGCCAACGCGGATTCGGCGACCAACCTGCTGTGGCTGATCAACAATGGGCCGGACAGCATGGCGCGCCGCGAAACGGATGCGCCGGCCGCGAAGCAGCCGGAACAGCCGGCCGGGACCTCGTTCACCGAGTTCACCCTGGATAACTAGCCGGCCCGGGCAACTTCCGCCGGCTCAGCCGCACAACAACCCCAGCAACTGCTCCGCCTGCGGCACCGACGTCCTGGCCATGCCGAGCTGGATCGCCAGGTCGCGGCCGATGTCGCGCACCCGCCAGCTCAGCTCGCGCAAGGCGAGTTCGCCCTCGAACATCTCGAACGGG
>DAMAFT010000928.1:0-1672 GCA_031995805.1 Massilia sp. | reverse complement strand
CAGTTTCTCAATTCCAGTCCGAATGAACAACCTATTGAAACATCACAGCTAGTCCGCCTGCCGCGTCTTTTCCAGCTTGTCCAGGTCGAAACCCTGGCCCCGCAGGCGCGCGAGCAGGGCGTCGTAGGCTGCGCGCGGCACCGCCGGCGTGCGTGACAGGATCCACAGGTATTCGCGCTTCGGCTCGCTGACGGCGGCCAGCGTGTAGTCCTGGTCGAGGTCGACCACCCAGTAGTCTCCCCACACCATCGGCAGGAACGACAGCCAGGCGGGCGCGAAGCGCACCTGCAGCACGGCGGACGTGGGCGCGCCCACCTGGCGCGCGCTGCCGACCGCGGCATCCGGCCGGCCGTCGGCACGCAGGCAGCGGTTCACCACCTGCACGGTCTTGTCCGGCTCCAGCGTGTACGTCGCCGTGGTCGACGAGGCGCACTGCTTCTGGAAGCGGTTCGGGTACTTGGCGATCTCGTACCAGGTGCCCATGTAGCGCGGCACGTCGAGCGCCGCGATCGGGGTTACCGGCGGCGCCGGGTCGGCGGCGGCAGTGGCCGTGGTGCCGGCGCAGCAGAGCAGCGCCGGCAGCAGGAAGCGGATCATCGTGTTCATGGCAGTATGTTACCCCGACGCGGGCGCCGGCGGCGCCACCCTGTCCAGCATCTGGGCGATGTCCGGATCCTGGGCCATCGCCTCGGCGAACCAGGACACGAAGCGGTTGACCTTGAGCGAGGGCCGGCGCGCCGGCTGGTACACGACGTTCAGCGGCAGCGACGGCAGGCGAAAGCCGGTCAGGATCGGCCGCACGCGGCCGGCGCGGATGTCGGCGCCGTAGATCCACAGCGTCGAATAGCTGATGCCCAGGCCTTCGCACACGGCCTGGCGCGTCGCTTCCGAGGTGTTCGACTGGAAGCGTCCGTTGACGCGCACCGCCAGCGGCTTGCCGCCGTCGTCCAGGAAGGTCCATTCGTTGGCGCTGGCCAGGCCCGTGTACAGCACGCAGTGGTGCCCGGCCAGTTCGCGCGGGTGGCGCGGCTCGCCGTGGCGCGCCAGGTAGGCGGGGGCGGCCAGCACGGCGCGGCGCGCGCTGCCGATGCGGCGCGCCACCAGCCGGCTGTCCTTCAGTTCGCCGACCCGGAAGGCGACGTCGACCCCGGCGGCGACCAGGTCGACGAAGGCGTCGTCGAGCACCAGGTCGAGGCGGATGTTCGGATAGCGCTCGTAGAACGCCGGCAGGCGCGGCACGATGTGCAGGCGCCCGAAGGCGGCCGGCGCCGACACCCGCAGCAGGCCGGAGATGTCCTGCTCGGCGCGCTGCACCTCGATGCGCGCCTCGTCCAGCGTGTCGAGCACCTGGCGGCAGCGCTCGTAGTAGAGCTGGCCGGCCTCGGTCAGCGAATGGCTGCGCGTCGAGCGCACCAGCAGGCGCGCGCCGAGCAGCGTTTCCAGCGCCTGCACCTGCTTGCTGACCGCCGACTGCGTTGTCATGCCTTCGCGCGCCACGGCCGAGAAGCTGCCGCTTTCCACCACCCGGCAAAAGGTTTCCATCAGGCGTAACCGGTCCATCGCGCTTATCCATTCCAGTGGGGAATAAATCATATCACCCGTGCCCCCTACTTCATCCGGCCGGGAATAGGCATAATGTTTCCATGCACGGGGCCGCTACGCCGCAGGATCG
>DAMAFT010000927.1:0-1685 GCA_031995805.1 Massilia sp. | reverse complement strand
CCCAGCTGAACACGGCCTGGAAGATCAGGAACATCAGCGCGGCCAGGATGACCGGGCCGGCGACCGGGTGCAGCACGACCTGGTCGATCTGCTCGCTCAGGTTGCCCGTGTCCTTGTCGAAGCTGACGGTGGCGTCGATGATGCGGCGCACCTCGCGCTGGGTTTCCTCGACCGGGACGGCGTCGATGGCGGCCAGCCCCAGCGGCCTGGCGCCGCCATCGAGCGCCAGCGCCTCGAGGGCCGCCAGCAGGGGTTTCTCGCCGCCGGCCTGGACCGCGATGGTCTCGACCACCGGCATGCCCAGTTCCTGCGCCAGGCGCGCGGTATCGATCTCGATGCCGCGCTTGCGGGCCACGTCGACCATGTTCAGCGCCAGCACCATCGGCAGGCCGAGGCGCTTGATCTCGAGGACCAGGCGCAGGTTCAGGCGCAGGTTGGTGGCGTTGACGACGCAGACCACGCCATCCGGCGGCTGCTCGCCGGCGCGCAGGCCGGCCACCACGTCGCGCGTGATCGCTTCGTCGGGCGTGTGCGCGGTGAGGCTGTAAGCGCCCGGCAGGTCGAGCACGCGCAGCGCGCGCCCGCCCGGCAGCGTGAAGCTGCCTTCCTTGCGTTCGATGGTGACGCCGGCGTAGTTCGCGACCTTCTGGCGCGCGCCGGTCAGGCGGTTGAACAGCGCGGTCTTGCCGCAGTTCGGATTGCCCAGCAGGGCGATGAGCGGGGTCTTCGCGGCCGCCCGGACCTGCTGTTCTACTGCTCCCATTGCGTGCTTCCGTTCATTCCGGCTGGATCGAGATCAGCGCGGCTTCGAAGCGGCGCAGGGCGAAGGTGGATTGACCGACCTTGACGGCGATCGGGCCGCCCGTCAGGCCACGCTTGAGCATGCGGATGCGTTCGCCGGGAACGAAACCGAGCTCCATCAGGCGGCGCGACACGTCGATGCCGCCGTCGCGTTCCGCCGTGGCGTTCGGCTTGAGCGTGATCACGGTGGCGCTCTGGCCGGCCTTGAGGGCGTCGAGCGTGGTGAGGGTGGGTGCAAGAGTCATGGTGTCGCTTCCGTAAAGAGGTGTAGCGCTGCGGTCACAGATGTGTGCATCATAAACCTAAATGCGAATTATTTCTATTTGCGGTTTGTCTACTTACCGCAAAGCAAGCCAAATATTCCGCGCACCGGTGACGAAATCGCTTGCGTTCGCATCGCGACTTCTGGAGAATACGAAGATGAATGAGAATGATTCGCATTATAGCCAAGGCAATATTGCCTGGTGCGCATCCCCCACTACCTGGAATCGTCCATGATCGTCTGCGTCTGCAACAACATCTCCGACCGCGAAATCCGCCAGGCGGTCGACCTCGGCCTCACGTCCATGGCCGACCTGCACAAGCAACTCGGTGTCGGCACCTGCTGCGGCAAATGCGTCAGCTATGCCCGCGAAGTCATGCACGAACACCTGGAAAGCAAGACCGCCGTCACCGAACTGCGCCGCACGCCGGCCGCCGGCGTTACCGCCTGATCCGCACCACGGCGGCCGCCGGCCGCCGCTTCGCCCCGGCGCATTTCCTCCGGCGCGCCGCCGTCCCGCTTCGTCCCGCGTTGTCCCGCTTCGCCCCATCCGATCCGCCCGTCCACCGCCGCCATACACGCGCGGATAGGGCTGGTGGCTGCCGGCGAACGGGTCGGGCCT
>DAMAFT010000926.1:0-1691 GCA_031995805.1 Massilia sp. | reverse complement strand
AGCATGACGCTCTTGCCCTGGTCGCGGAAGTACTCGGCGATGGCGGTGGCGTAGGCGGCGCCCTGCAGGCGCATCAGCGGCGGCGAGTCGGCCGGCGCCGCCACGACGGCCGAGCGCGCCAGGCCGTCCGGACCCAGGATCTGCTCGATGAATTCCTTGACCTCGCGGCCGCGCTCGCCGATCAGGCCGACGACGATCACGTCGGCCGTGGTATAGCGCGCGATCATCCCCAGCAGCACCGACTTGCCGACGCCGGTGCCGGCGAACAGGCCCAGGCGCTGGCCGCGGCCGACCGTCAGCATGGCATTGATGGCGCGCACGCCGACGTCCAGGGTTTCCTTGATCGGCGCCCGTTCCAGCGGGTTGATGGGACGGGCGTTGAGCGGACCGACGTCGGCGGTGTCGAGCGCGCCCCTGCCGTCCAGCGGGCGGCCGGCGCCGTCGACGACGCGGCCCAGCAGGCCCCAGCCCACCGGCAGGTGGCGCGCGCGGTCGGCCGGGCGGCGGCGCGGGTGCGCCACGCTGCCGGGCTTGGGAATGCTGGCCTCGACCGGGAACACGCGCGAGCCGGGGATGACGCCTTCGACGTCGCTCTGCGGCATCAGGAACAGGCGTTCGCCCTCGAAACCGACCACTTCGGCGTCGATGCGGGCGCCCGAGGCGACGGGGATGGTGCAGGCGCTGCCCACGGCCAGCTTGAGGCCGACGCATTCCATCACCAGGCCGGCCACGCGCGTGACGCGCCCCGAGACCTGCATCGGCTCGGCGATGTCGAGCACGTTGGCGCAGTCGTGCAGGAACGCCTGCCAGCGGCCGGTGTGCACGGCGCTCGCGGGCGAACTCATCCCAGCCACTCCACGTCCTTGTTCAGCGCCTGCGTCAGCCGCTGCCAGCGCGACGCGATCTGGGCGTCGATCTGGTTGCTGCCGGTCTCGACGCGGCAGCCGCCGCGTGCCAGCGAGGCGTCCTCGACGATGCGCCAGCCGCCGGTGTCCAGTTCCTGCGCCATGCCGTTGCGCACGATCGGCGCGTCGTCCGGATGCAGGTGCAGCAGCGCGGGCTGCTGCAGCGTGGGCAGGTAGTCGATGGCTTCGCGCACCACCGGGATGATCAGGTCGGGCTTGACGTCGAAGGCGGTGCGCACCATGTTGCGCGCCAGTTGCAGGGCCAGTTCCAGCACGTCCTGGGCGATCGCCTCGTCGGCCTGGGTGACGGCGTCGGCGAAGCCGGCGGCGATGTCCTTCAGGCGCGCCAGCTCTTCCGCCGCTTCGGCGCGGCCCTGGGCCAGGCCGTCCTGGTAGCCGGCGTCATGGCCCGACTGCAGGCCCTGGGCATGGCCTTCCTCGTAGCCTTCCTGGTGCGCGTTCTCGCGGATCGCCTCGATTTCCTCGATGGTGGGCAGCGGGATGGAAGGCGCGGCCGGCACGGCAGGGGCCGGCTCCAGGCGTGCCTGGAGCGCGGCCGCCTCGGCCGCGGCCTGGGCGGCGGCGGCCTGGCGCTGGGCCAGCGCGCTGGGACGCTCGTCGCCGAACGACGCCATTTCCCAGCGCTGGTACGCGGATTGCTGTTCCTTCGAGATGGCCATCAGACGAACGAGTCCTCACCTTTTCCGCCAAGAACGATCTGGCCTTCGTCGGCCAGGCGGCGCACGATCTGCAGGATCTGCTTCTGCTGCGATTCTACTTCGGACA
>DAMAFT010000925.1:0-1693 GCA_031995805.1 Massilia sp. | reverse complement strand
GGCCGGGTTGGGGCAATAGGCCGGCAGGTCTTTGGCTTGCAGTTCCACCACAGGGATGGTCTTCTCGTTCATTGACGACTCCGTGAGCAAAAAAAATCGATAAGACCACGATTTTAACGGATTCAACCTACTTGCCGATATGGTTCGGTAGAATAGCGAGCCGATTACCGTCGAGTAGAGTTTCTTTTTGGAAATTTACTCGAATTATCACTTTCGTTTCATGTCCGAACGCCTTCTGCCCGCCGTGCCGGTCCATCGCTCCTGTTGCAGGAACGCGACATGAATTCGGCGCATCCGGACGCCGGCAAGCCGCTCGACCTCCAGGTGTTCGACCGCCACGATCCTGTCGCTTACCGTGACGGTTTCCGGACCGGTCTGCCGACCTTGTTCGGCATCGGCGCCTGGGGCCTGGTGGTCGGCGTCGCCATGGTCAAGAGTGGCCTGACGATCTGGCAGGCGAGTGCGATGACCTTGCTGGTGTTCGCCGGTTCGGCCCAGCTGGCATCGCTGCCGCTGATCGCCGGCAGCGCCCCGGTCTGGGTGATCTTCGCGACCGCGCTCGTCGTCAACCTGCGCTTCGTGATCTTTTCGGTGCTGCTCGGCCCCCATTTCTCGCACTTGCCGTGGTTCCAGCGCTTTTATCTCGGCTATATCTCGGGCGATATTTCGATCGCCCTGTACCTGCAGCGCTACCCCGACCCCGCGCCGGCGCCCGGAAAACTCTCCTTCCTGAAGGGCTTGATGTATCCGAACTGGGTGTCGTGGCAGGTGGGATCGCTGGCCGGCATCTTCCTCGGCAGCGCCGTGCCCACCGAATGGCAGCTGGGCTTCGCCGGCACGCTGGCGATCCTGTGCGTGATGGTGCCGCTGATATTGAATAGCGCCGCGCTGTGCGGCGTGATCGTGTCCGGCCTCGTGGCCGTGCTGGCGCATGGCTTGCCGTACAAGCTGGGCCTGCTGGTGGCCGTGCTGGTCGGGATGGTGACGGCGATGGCCGTCGAGGAAAACGTCCTGCGTCGCAAGGTGCGCCATGGCTGACTGGGAAATCTGGATCGTCATCCTGGTGCTGTGCGTGGCCACGGCCTGTACCCGCAGCGCCTTCTGGCTGGTGGGCCACCGCGTGACCATCCCGCCGCGCGTGCAGGAAATGCTGCGCTATGCGCCGGCCTGCGCGCTGGCGGCGATCGTCGGGCCCGACCTGGTGCTGGGCGCGCAGGGTGGCCTGGAACTGAGCCCGGCCAACCCGAAACTGCTGGCCGGCGCGGCCGCGCTCGGCTACTACCTGTGGCGGCGCAGCATGCTGCAGACCATCATGTTCGGCATGCTCGTCTTCACACTGTTGCGGGTCTTTCATATTTTTGACAACCTTAGCTAATGTAAAATAACGGTTTTCCATCCAACCGACTGCTCACATGGCCGTTCTCAATTTCACCCGCTTGCAAGACTTGATCGACCAGGATGCGCTGAAGGGCAAGCGCGTCTTCATCCGCGCCGACCTGAACGTGCCGCAGGACGATGCCGGCAACATTACCGAAGACACGCGCGTGCGCGCTTCGGTTCCCGCGATCCGCGCCGCCCTTGATGCCGGTGCCGCCGTGATGGTCACGTCGCACCTGGGCCGTCCGACCGAAGGCGAGATCAAGCCGGAAGACAGCCTGGCGCCGGTCGCCAGGCGCCTGTCCGAGCTGCTGGG
>DAMAFT010000924.1:0-1694 GCA_031995805.1 Massilia sp. | reverse complement strand
CGTCGCGGAACGTGCCTTCGTTGCGCGACAACAGCGCCAGGCGCGCGTTCAGCAGGCGCAGTTTCAGGTTCTCGCGCACGAAATACGATTCGCTCGGCGACAGCATCAGCGCTTCCGGCGTGTCCACCGTGCGCACGCGGATCAGCTGGCGCATGTCGTCCCACATCTCCTGGCTCCAGTTGCGCCAGGTCGAGGTGACGCGCTGGCCCAGCGTCAGTTCCGGCGGCGCGGCGGCAGCGGTGGGAGCGGTGGCGGCGGGCGCCTTGCCGGCGCCGGCGCGCGCGGCCGGCGGATGCACGCGCGTGGGCGCGCTCGGCTCGGCCGGCTTCTCGTCGGACAGCAGCGGCAGCGCGTCGATCTGCGAGATCGCATTGTCCAGGCGCAGGGCGATGCCGGCCTGGTCGACCGACGGCAGCGCCTTCAGCTTGTCGATGTCGCGCGCGATGGCGCGGCGGATCGTGATGAATTGCGGCTTGTCGGAGCGCGACAGCGAGCGGTCGGCGTTGGCCAGCGCGATCAGGGCGCCCTGCACGTTGCCGGCCAGCTGCAACTGCTGGCTGGCGGTGGACAGCACCTGCTCGATCTCGGTCAGCGCCCACTCGTCGCGGTTCTTCGACACGTCCTGGTACATCTGCTCGAGCGCGGCCTGCTGGCTCTGCGACTCGGCCTGGCGGTTTTCCAGCACGCCCACCTTGACCTGCAATTCCTTGGCCGTCTCCTGGGTGTCGCGCACCAGCTGCGCGGTCTCGGCGTTGGAAGCGCTATCCTTCTGCAGCGTGCGCGCGACGTCCTCGCGCAGCTTGTTGAAGCGGCTGTGGGTCGACCAGGTCTGCAGCGCCAGCAGCACGGCCAGCGCCAGGATGGCGATGTTCTGCGGTTTCTGGAACAGGCCGGGGGCGTCGGGCACGCGCGGCTCCACGGCCGGCGCCCCCGGCGCGGCCCCGGGAGCCGGCGCGGCCACGTTCGCTTGTTCTGGGTTGTTGGGCAATTCGTTCATGCTCGTGATTGTAACGCGGCAAGCAGGCGCTCGTCGCCGGACCCGGTCAGGGTAACCCGGCCGAAACCCAGCGCCCGTGCGGTTTCCGCGATCCTGGCGTGAGGCACGACCAGGCGGTGCTGTTGCAATATCGCCACACTTGACTGGCCGTCAAGGCGTTCCACCAGCCCGACCAGGCCGCGCAGCGCTTCCGAGCTGGTGACGATCCAGTCGCAACGCCGCGCCAGCAGGCCGCGCAGCGCGTCCGCCAGTTCCGGCGTCAGCGCCGGCACGGCACGCCGGTAGGCGGCCACCGTCTCGACCACGGCGCCGGCCGCGCGCAGGGCGTCCGGCAGCAGCTCGCGCCCGCTCTCGCCGCGCACCACCAGCACGCGGCGCCCGCGCAGCAATTCCAGGTCGAGCGCCTGCAGCAAGTGTTCGGAATCGCTGAAGGCGGGGTCGCGCGGGCAGTGGATGGCGACGTCGGCCTCGGTGATGCCGTGGCGCGCCAGCGCGGCGCGGCTGCCTTCTCCCACCACGGCGATCGGGACGCCGGCCGGCCACCGGCCCACGTGCGCCAGCGCCGCGTCCACCGCATTCGGCGAGACGAAGGCGACCAGCGCATACCCGTCCAGCCCGTCCAGCACCGCCTTCAGGCCGGCCTGGTCGGCGATCGGGGAAATATCCAGCAGCGGCAGCAGCACCGGCGTGCGAGCGA
>DAMAFT010000923.1:0-1699 GCA_031995805.1 Massilia sp. | reverse complement strand
CGGCTGGTCGCCCACGGCGGCATGGGCGAGGTGTGGCAGGCGACCGACCTGGCCACCCATGCGGAGCTGGGCCACAGCGCGCGCGTGGCACTGAAGATCCTGCCGCCCGAGCTGACCGCGCAGGGCGCCTGGGCCAAGCTGCTGGTCGAGGAGGCGGCGCGCGCGCGCCAGCTCGCGCACCAGCACATCGTGCGCGTGTACGACTGGGCGCGCGACCCGGCGACCGCCAGCTTCTTCCTGATCATGGAATACCTGGACGGCGAAGACCTCGACAGCCTGCTGGCACGCGAGCAACAGCTGGCGCCGGAGCGCGCCCTGGCCCTGCTGGCGCCGCTGGCCGACGCCCTCGACTATGCGTGGGAGCGGCACCGCCTGGTGCACCGCGACATCAAGCCGGCCAACGTCTTCGTCACGACGGGCGGCGAGGTCAAGCTGCTCGACTTCGGCATCGCCGCGCGTGCCCGCGCCGCGGCGGGGCCGGCCGCGGCCGACGGAGAGACTGGCGCGGCCGGCACGGAAGCGCCGGCCAGTTCCGGCACCGCCGGCTACCGCGCGCCCGAGGCGGGCCGCATGGCGGGGGCGCCGGGCCGCGGCCTGGACGTGTACGCCACGGCGGTCATGTTCTACCAGTTGGTCGCCGGGCGCCTGCCGTTCGGCGCGCGCCGGACGGAGGACGAACGGGCCGCGCGCCCGGACGGCCTGAGCGACGCCCAGTGGGAGGCGCTGCAGGCCGGCTTCGCGCTGGAGGCGGGCGCGCGTCCGGCCAGCGTGCGCGTCCTGCTGGACGGCCTGCATGCCGCCGCCGTGCGCGCTGCGGAAAACCGGCGCCAGGCCGCGGCCGAAGCCGCCCGGCTGGACCAGGAGAGCCAGGCGCAGCAGGAACGCGCGCAGCGCGAACGCGAGCAGCAGCGCGAACGCCAGGCGCGCGAGGTGGCGGCGCGCGAGGCAGTCCGTGCGCGCGTGCAGGCCGAGGCGACGGCGGCGGCCAGGGCGGCGCTCGAGCGCCAGCGCCGCGAACAGGAAAAGGCCGCGCGCGCGGCCGCCGACCAGGCGCGCGAGGCGCGCAAGGAAACGCTGCGGCGCCAGTTGCAGGAGCGGCGCGCGCTGGACGCGGAGCAGGCGCGCCAGGAACGCGAGGAGGCCGAGCGCAAGGCGGCGCAGGCCAGGGCGGCCGCCGCCTACCTGGCCGAGCAGAAGCGCGCGCGCGCCGAGCAGGCCGCGCGCGACAAGGCGGCGCAGGAAGCGGCCGCAGCGCCGCCGCCGGAGACAGCGCCCGCCGCTCCGGCGCCACCTTCCGGGCCGCCGCCGGCCGCGCCGGTGGACATCGAAGGCGTGCTGCGCGACCGCTTCCTGGACGGCGCCGGCAAGGGTCCGGAACTGGTGCTGCTGCCGACCGGGCGCTTCCAGATGGGCTCTCCCGAGCATGAGCGCAAGATCGCGATGGCGGCCGGCGCCCAGCGCGGCTGGCTGGCGCGCGAACTGCCGCAGCACTGGGTCGGCATCGAACGGCCGGTGGCGATGGGCCGCTATCCGGTGACGGTGGGCGAGTGGCGCGAATTCGTGCGCGCCACCGGCTGGACCCAGGGCGGCGAGGTCGACTGGGAGGCGCCCGGTTTCGCCCAGACCGACCGCCACCCGGTGGTGGGCGTGAACTGGTTCGACGCGCTGCGCTACGCGCGCTGGCTGTCTGGGTCAGCGA
>DAMAFT010000922.1:0-1705 GCA_031995805.1 Massilia sp. | reverse complement strand
CCAGTCGATCATCAGGACCGGTGTCTGTGCGTGCTCGCGCCCGGCCAGCAACCAGGCGGCATGCGCCAGGGCCAGGCTGCGCACTGGGGCGCTGTCATAGGAATAGAACGTCGTCACCTCGCCGGCCGATCCGGCCGGTCTTGCGGCGATGCGGTTGGTTTCCATAGGGCTCCTCATTTTTTTGGAAAGTCAGGATCCTGCAGCTCACGCCACGGTGGTGGGACATCGGGGAGCACGAATTGGTTGCAGTCATGCCCGGGCGGCGTGCTTTTTTTCAGGTACTGGTAATGGGTGACGATGCGCCTGACCATCTTGTCGATATCCGGCAGGAAGTCGGGGTTCGACTTGAGGTCGGCGGTGGCCATCGTGAAGCGCGAGAAGTCGACGTAGAACGAGGATTCGCTGACCTGCGGCGGCAGGCGCACCGGATGCTGCGTCATGATCACCGGGATGATCAGGCGGCTGGGCAACGGGTACCAGGTGCCGCGCTCCGCCTCGAGCAGGCGCATGGCCGCGTATTCGCGGCGCGTGTAGGCGTGCGCTTCGTATTTCGGCGTGTAGATCAGGATCATGCAGACGCTTTCGCACATCGCGCGGGCGATCTTGCGGTCGAGGTCGTCTCCTCCGCCGAGCTGCTCGGTATCGACGAACAGTTCGTCTTCGTTGTCGAAATAGGGTTCGAGGTAGCAGCGCAGCGCATCGGCCAGCGTGGTCTTGAACCGCTGCATGAGCGCGTGCCGGCCATGGGCATAGCTGAAGAAACAGCCGTAACGAATGGTCATCGCTCCCCCTTCTTGTCGTCGTGCCGCCGTGTCTTCCGGGACTTCGAGACTCTACCAACCCACCCGTCCTGCATGTTGTGGGAACACAAGCGAGGCCGCCTGCGCTGCGCCGGCCCGCGCCGCCGGGGCGGCCGGCAGTCCATGCGGCATAATCGAATATTTACGAACAGAAATAGAAGGAGGAGACCATGAAAGCCATCGTCTGCAAGGAATGGGCGCCGCCCGCCGCCCTGGTGCTGGAAGACCAGCCGGATCCGGTCCCCGGCCCCGGCCAGGTCGTGGTGGAAGTGCGCGCCGCCGGCGTGAATTTCCCGGACGTGCTGACCGTCCAGGGCAAGTACCAGGTCCGGCCGCCCCTGCCCTTCACGCCCGGCATGGAGTTCGCCGGCGTCGTGCGCGCGACCGGCCCCGGCGTCGCCGGCCATGCGCCCGGCGACCGCGTGATCGGCTTCACCCGCACCGGCGCCTTCGCCGAACTGGCGCTGGCCCCGGTCGAGACGCTGGTGCCGATGCCGGACGGCATGGACTTCGACGTCGCCGCCTCGGTCACGCTCACCTACGGCACCGCGCACCACGCGCTGGCCGACCGCGGCGCCCTGCGCGCCGGCGAGACGCTGCTGGTGCTGGGCGCGGCCGGCGGGGTCGGGCTGGCGGCGGTCGAGATCGGCAAGGCCCTGGGCGCGCGCGTGATCGCGGCGGCTTCCAGCGCCGGAAAACTGGCAGTCTGCCGCGCCCACGGCGCCGACGTCCTGGTCGACTACGACCGCGAGGACTTGCGCGAAGCGATCCGCGCCGCCACCGGCGGGCGCGGGCCCGACGTGATCTATGATCCGGTCGGCGGCATCTACAGCGAACCGGCGCTGCGCTCGATCGCCTGGCGCGGACGCCACCTCGTGGTCGGCTTCGCCAACGGGACCATCCCG
>DAMAFT010000921.1:0-1708 GCA_031995805.1 Massilia sp. | reverse complement strand
TCCTTCGCCTACAGTCCGCTGCGCGACGCCACGCGGATCCAGGGCATTCTCAACATCGCGAACGAAACGACCGCGGGCGTCATGGCGGCGCGCCAGCGCGACGCGGCGGAACGCGAGCTGCGCGCACGGAACATCGCGCTCGAACAGGAAATCGTCGCGCGCCGGGAAGCCACGAACCGCTTTGCCACGTTGATCGAACACTTGCCGGTCGGCGTATGCCTGGTGGACGCGGACGGACAGGCGGTCCTGAGCAATCCGGTCTTCCGCACCTTCCTGCCCGACCATCCGCTGCCCTCGCACGCGTCGCACGCGGCCTGGGACCGCTGGACGGGCCACGACGCGCAAGGCGAGCGGGTGGCGCCCGAGCACTATCCGGGCGCGCGCGCGCTGCGCGGCGAACTCGTCACGCCCGGCGACGAATTCCTGCTCGCACGACAGGATGGCACGCAGGTATGGGTCGCGGTCAGCGCCGTGCCGCTCACCGACGGCAAGGGCAATCCCGACGGCATCATCCTGGTGCTGGACGACATCGACGAGCGCAAGCGCACCATGATCGATCTGGAACGCCAGGTCGCGGAACGGTCGGAAGACCGCAATGCGCTCTGGACGCTGTCGTCCGAGATCATGCTGCGCTGCGGATTCGACGGCGTGATCACGGCGACCAATCCGGCCTGGCACGAAGTGCTGGGATGGCGCGAACAGGAGCTGGTGGGCGCCAACCTGTTCGACCTGATTCACCCCGACGACCTGCGCCATACCCTGGAGGGCGCGCGCGAGCTGGCGAACGGCTTCGGCCACCAGCGCTTCGATAACCGCTACCGTCACCGCGACGGCAGTTACCGCTGGATTTCCTGGTCGACCCGCTCGCATGACAACCTGATCAATGCGGTCGGCCGCGACATCACGCGCGACATGGAGCAGATGGCCGAACTCGCGGCAACGCAGGAAGCGCTGCGGCAAAGCCAGAAAATGGAAGCCGTGGGCCAGCTGACCGGCGGGCTGGCGCACGATTTCAACAACCTGCTGGCGGGGATCTCGGGCGCCCTGCAACTGATGCAGGTGCGCATGCAGCAGGGGCGCGTCGCCGACTTCGACCGCTACATCGCGACGGCCCTGGGCGCCGCGCGCAGGGCCGCCGCCCTCACGCACCGCCTGCTGGCGTTTTCGCGCCGGCAGACCCTGATGCCGAAGCCGACCAACGTGACCCGGCTGGCCGCCGGCATGCAGGACCTGATCCAGCGCACCGTGGGCCCCTCCACGCCGATCGAGGTCGTCTGCGCAGCCGATGCCTGGACCGCCCTGGTCGACGGCTCGCAACTCGAGAATGCGCTCCTGAACCTGTGCCTCAACGCGCGCGACGCCATGCCGGAGGGCGGCCGCATCACCGTCGACATCGCCAACCGGCGGATCGACGCGCGCACGGCGCGCCAGCAAGACATGAACGAGGGAGAATACATTGCGCTGAGCGTCACCGACACCGGCACCGGGATGGCGCCGGAGGTCATCGCGCGGGCCTTCGAACCTTTCTTCACCACGAAGCCGATCGGCCAGGGAACCGGGCTCGGGCTGTCGATGATCTACGGCTTCGCGCAACAGTCCGGCGGACAGGTACGCATCCGCTCCCGGCTGGGCGAAGGCACGACCGTGTGCATCTACCTGCCGCGCCACGAGGGCGACAGCGCCGACGACGCGGTTCCCGCCGACGGCG
>DAMAFT010000920.1:0-1709 GCA_031995805.1 Massilia sp. | reverse complement strand
AGGTTTCCGGGGTGTGGCGGTGGCCGTGCACGCCGTAGGCCTTGAAGTTGTCGCTGGCTTCCGAGAACAGCGTGCCGATCTCGGCCTTGCGGCCGGCGCCGGACACGCCTGACTTGCTGTCGGCGATCAGGTTGCCCGCATCGACGATGCCGGCCTTGAGCAGCGGATAGAAGCCCAGCTGCATCGTGGTCGGGTAGCAGCCCGGGTTGGCGATCAGGCGCGCGGCCTTGATGTCCTCGCGGTTCAGCTCGGGCAGGCCGTACACGGCTTCCTGCAGCAGTTCGGGCGCGGTGTGCGGGATCTTGTACCATTTCTCGAACGTGGCCTGGTCCTTCAGGCGGAAGTCGGCGGCCAGGTCGATCACCTTGACGCCGGCGGCCAGCAGTTCGGGCGCCTGGGCCATCGCGACGCCGTGCGGGGTGGCGAAGAACACCACGTCGCACTGCTTGAGGTCGGCCTTGTCCGGGCTCGAGAAGGCGATGTCGACGTGGCCGCGCAGCGACGGGAACATGTCGGCGACGGGCAGGCCGTCTTCCTTGCGGGAGGTAATGGCGGTCAGTTGCGCTTCCGGGTGTGCCGCGAGCAGGCGCAGCAGTTCCACTCCCGTGTAGCCGGTGCCGCCGACGATGCCAACTTTGATCATGTGTGTTCCTTCCTGGTGAAAAAAGAATCGTGGGCCGCAGGAAACCGCCACGCTCGACGCCCTCGTTTTTGAGGCCGCCATTTTAGCAGCCTGCCGCGCCCCCTGCGCATCGCCCCATGCGTATTGCCCATCAGCGGCCCGCGTCATGACCCCGTCACGACAGCGTCACACCGCCTCCTTAGCATCCGGCCTTGGATTTTTAACATTATTGCCCTAATACAACCCAACCTTGGCCTGTGCCGGAGCCCGCATGCCATCGACGTTACGCCTGCAGTTGTTGACCCTCGCCGTCCTCGAAGCGACGGCGCTGTTCGCCCATGCCGCCGACGTCGACGACGCACCTGCCGCCCCGGGCCCCCGCGACACCGGTCCAGGTCGTGGAAGTGACCGGCCGCGGCCAGACCCGCCAGGTCCAGAACATCGTGCGCGCCGACCTGGCGCAGGCGGTGCCCGGCACCAGCCCGCTCAAGGTGCTGGGCAAGCTGCCCGGCGTGGGCTTCCAGTCGGCCGACGCGTTCGGCGCCTACGAATGGTCGGCGCACATCTCGATCCGCGGCTTCAGCCAGAGCCAGCTCGGCTCCACGCTCGACGGCATCCCGCTCGGCGACATGAGCTACGGTAACAACAACGGCCTGCACATCAGCCGCGCGATCTCGTCGGAAAACATCGGCCGCGTCGAAGTCTCGCAGGGTGCCGGCGCGCTCGGCACGGCGTCGACCAGCAACCTGTTCGACAAAAAATACCTGGGCTCGATCGGCACCAACGGCTTCGTCACCAGCGACCCGGGCGGCACCTTCGCCACCATGCTGTCGGGTGCCCCACGGCAGTTCTTCGTCACCCTCAACGGCAAACTCTGACAAACCGCAAACCGGGGTCTGACCCCGGTTTTTGGAAATGTCTTGCTGGCTTTTGCCAAAAATCGGGGTCTGACTCCGGTTTTGGGCAATAAAAAAGCCGCCGGCTTGGGAGCGGGCGGCTTTTTCGGTAGCGGCAACAAGTGCCGCGGATCCGATTAACGCTTCGAGAATTGCTTTGCGCGACGTGCTTTGCGCAGACCAACTTTCTT
>DAMAFT010000919.1:0-1712 GCA_031995805.1 Massilia sp. | reverse complement strand
CCGTCGGGCCGGCGGGCGGGGTACGGGATCCTTCATCGACCGGAACCCCGGGCGCCTCCATGATGTCGATCGTCGGCTGCACGTGCAGCCGACCGGCGGCGGCGCCGTCCCGCGCCGCCGCCGCCCATCCGGACGGGACGATCAAAGGAGAACGACATGAACAAGCAACCCAACTGGCCGAGCAAGCAGCCGGGCCAACCTTCCGGCGGCAAGCGCGACGTCGCGCCTCCATCGAAAGGCACGCCGAAGCCGCCGAACCTGCCGAGCACGCACGAAGGCATGCCGTCCGGCGCCAAGCGCAGCAACGCGGCGCCGCGGCGCTGAAGGCCGGCGGGCGGGTATGCGGCGCGGCGCGGGACGCGCCCGGCCTGGCGTCAGCGCAGCGCCGGTGCGCGGTTCGGCGCCGGCGCCAGCCGGAATACGCTGACCAGCCGCTCCAGCCCCTCGGCCTGCCCCTGCAGGCTGCGCGCCGCCTCGGCCGCCTGCTGCACCAGAGCGGCGTTCTGCTGCGTCACGGTGTCCATCTGGGCGATGGCGCCGTTCACCTGGGCGATGCCGGCGCTCTGCTCCTGGCCGGCCTGGCTGATCTCGCCCATGATGCCGTGCATGCGCTCGACGCCGTCGAGCACCTGGCGCATGGTGCCGCCGGCCTGCGTCACCAGCGCGCTGCCGTCTTCCACCTGGCGCACCGAAGCGTCGATCAGGCCCTTGATTTCCTTTGCCGCGGCGGCCGAACGCTGCGCCAGCGTGCGCACCTCGCCGGCGACGACCGCGAAGCCGCGTCCCTGTTCGCCGGCGCGCGCCGCTTCCACGGCCGCGTTCAAGGCCAGGATATTGGTCTGGAAGGCGATGCCGTCGATGACGCCGATGATGTCGACGATCTTGCGCGAGGATGCATGGATCGACCCCATCGTCTCGACCACGCGCGCCACCACGGCGCTGCCCTGGCGCGCGATGCCGGACGCCTCGGCGGCCAGCGCATTGGCCTGCTCCGTGTGCTCGGCGTTGTTGCGCACGGTGGCCGTCAGTTGCTCCATCGAGGCGGCCGTCTCTTCCAGCGCGCCGGCCTGCTGCTCGGTACGGCTGGAGAGGTCCAGGTTGCCGGAGGCGATCTGCGTCGAGGCGCTCGAGATCGTGCCGGTGGCGCCGCGCACGTTGCCGACGATCTCGGCGAGGTTCGCCTGCATCGACTGCATCGCGTGCAGCAGGCTGCCAGCGTCGCCGGTCCGGGTGTCGACCTGCAGCGACAGGTCGCCCGCCGCGATGCGGGTGGCGATGCCGGTGGCGTAGTCCGGCTCGCCGCCCAGGCGACGCGTCAGCCAGCGCGTCAGCACCCAGGCACCGGCCGCGCCCAGCAGCACGCTGCCCAGCACCAGGGCCAGGATCCAGGCGCGCGCCGATTCGTAGCGGCGGGTCGCCTCGGCGGCGGCGCTGCGCCCGCCCTCGGTGTACATCTCGACCACCTGGTCGACCTGGCCACGCAGCGCCACGATCAGTTTGTTCGATTCGCCGCGGATCAGTCGCTTGGCCAGTTCGGTGTCGCCCTGGCGCACGGCGGCGCGCACCTTCGCATCCTCGTCCATGTAGCGCCGCCACATGTCGTTGAAACTGGCCCACATGCGCTTTTCCTCGTCCGATTCGAGCAGCGCTTCGTACTGGTCCTGCATGGCGCGCAGTTCCACCAGGTCCTGCGCGATGACCTTGTCGTACTT